>NZ_JBHWBP010000116.1:0-21411 GCF_042735575.1 Streptomyces sp. NPDC059564
GCACGGTACTGGCCGCTGGAGCCGTCGCCCTGGCCGGCGGCACGCTGGCCGCCTGCGGCGGCGGCGGCGAAGCGACGAAGCCCGCCCCCGAGCAGCCGGCGGGCTCCCCCGCCCCGCAGTCCTCGTCCGGTTCCTCGGCCGAGTCCCCGGCGGCGGCGGGCAAGGTGCTCGTCAAGTCCTCGGAGGTGCCGGTGGGCGGCGGCACGATCCTCAAGGACCAGAAGCTGGTGGTGACCCAGCCGACGGCCGGGTCCTTCCGCTGCTTCTCGGCGGTGTGCACGCACCAGGGCTGCCTGGTCGACAAGGTCGCGGACGGCACCATCGACTGCCCCTGCCACGGCAGCAGGTTCGAGGTGGCGGACGGGGCGGTGGCCAAGGGCCCGGCCACCCGTCCGCTCGCCGAGCAGAAGATCGTGGTGGCCCCCGACGGCGGAATCTCGCTCGCCTGACCGGGCCCGCCCCGCCTACCCTCCCCGGATGGACGACCTCACCCTGGTACGGGAGCACACGATCTACGCCTGCGTCATGGGCTCCCGCGCCTTCGGGCTGGCCACGGAGGCGAGCGACACCGACCGGCGCGGTGTCTACCTCGCCCCCACGCCGCTGTTCTGGCGGTTCGAGAAGCCGCCGACGCACGTGGACGGTCCCCGGGAGGAGGAGTTCTCCTGGGAGCTGGAGCGCTTCTGCGAACTGGCCCTGGCCTCCAACCCGAACGTCCTGGAGTGCCTGCACTCCCCCCTGGTCGAACGCCTCACCCCGGCCGGCGAGGAACTCCTCTCCCTGCGCGGGGCGTTCCTCTCCCGCCGGGCCCACACCAGCTTCAGCCGCTACGCGGCCTCCCAGCGCGGCAAACTCCTCGCGGACGTCCGCGTCCACGGCGCCCCGCGCCGGAAGCACGCCATGCACCTGCTGCGCCTGCTGATCTCCTGCCGCGACCTGCTGCGCACGGGCCGCCTGACGATCGACGCGGGCCCGGACCGCGAACGCCTCCTCGCGGTCAAGCACGGCGAGCTGACCTGGGAGGAGGCCGACTCCTGGATGGCCCGCCTCACCGAGGAGACCGACGCCGCGCTGACCACCACCCCCCTCCCCGCGGAGCCGGACCGCGCCCGCGTCGAGGACTACCTCCACCGCACCCGCCGCGCCTCGGCCGCCTAGCGTCCGCCGCCGCACCGCGAAGGCGCCGGGCGTCGCTCACGCGTCCCAGAGGGTGCCGAAGGCCAGGAGTTCGTCGCGGTACTCGACGCGGCCCTCCCAGTCGCGGGGCCAGACGTCCGCGCCGAGGTGGGCGCCCGCGAAGGCGCCGGCCAGGCAGGCGAGGGAGTCGGAGTCGCCCCTCGTGCAGGCGGCCCGGCGCAGGGCCAGGAGCGGGTCCGCCGGGAACAGCAGGAAGCAGTGCAGGGCGGTGGCCAGCGCCTCCTCGGCGATCCAGCCGTCGCCGGTGGTCAGGCAGGGGTCGGTCTCCGGGGAAGGAGTGCGCAGGGCCGCCGCGAGCCGGTCCAGGGCGGTCAGGCACTCGTCCCAGCCCCGGGCGATGAAGGACTCCGGCGAGGCGTCGGACGCGGTGCGGGCCCAGAGATCGCCGAGCCAGCGCTCGTGGTAGCGGGTCCGGTTCTCCAGGGCGTACGAGCGCAGCTGCCCGACCAGGCCGGTGACCTCCGTGCCCCGCGCCAGCAGGTGGACGGCCCGGGCGGTGAGGTCGGAGGCGGCCAGCGCGGTGGGGTGGCCGTGGGTGAGGGCCGACTGGAGCTGGGCGGCGCCCGCCCGTTCCTCCTGCGTCCAGCCCGGGACCAGCCCGACGGGCACCACCCGCATGTTGGCCCCGCAGCCCTTGGAGCCGGTCTGGCTGGCGTCGCGCCAGTCCCGGCCGGGCTCGTCCAGGAGGCCGCAGGCCACCAGGCAGGTGCGGCCGGGGGCCCGGTTGTTCTCCGGGGAGTGGTACCAGTCGACGAACTCCTCCCGGACCGGCCGGGCCAGCCGCAGCGGGCCGACCGGGCCGCGCTCGGCGGCGGTGCGCATGCCGCGCGCCAGCGCCAGGGTCATCTGGGTGTCATCGGTGACGATGGCGGGGCGCGGCAGGGCCATCTCGCGCCACGGGCCGGTCTTGGCGAGGATCGACGGCACGTCGCTGAACTCGGTCGGGAAGCCGAGGGCGTCGCCCAGGGCCAGGCCGATCAGGGCGCCGGTCGCGGGGCGCTTGTGCGCTATCGGGCTCGTCGTCATCGGGCGGGGCCTTCCGTGGGGCGCAGCAGGGGCGGGTGGAGGGTGGTCGCCGGTCCCGCCCGGTACAGCGCGGCGGGTTTGCCGCGGCCGCCGGTCAGCCGGGCGGCTCCCGGGACGGCCTCGACGAAGCCGGGGGTGGCGAGGACCTTGCGGCGGAAGTTGGGCCGGTCCAGGGCGGTGCCCCAGACGGTCTCGTAGACGGCCTGGAGCTCCCCGAGGGTGAACTCGGGCGGGCAGAAGGCGGTGGCGAGGCAGGTGTACTCCAGCTTCGAGCCGACCCGCTCCCGGGCGTCCGCGAGGATCAGCGCGTGGTCGAAGGCCGGCTCGGTCACCTCCCCCACCGGGACCCAGCGCGCCCGGTCGGCGTCCCCGCCGCCCTCCGCGGCCGGTTCGGGCATGTCGGGGACGAGGGCGGTGAAGGCCACCGACACCACCCGCATCCGGGGGTCCCGGTCGGGTTCGCTGTAGGTGCGCAGCTGTTCCAGGTGCAGGGAGGCGACCAGCGCGGGCGCCAGGCCGGTCTCCTCGGCCAGTTCGCGGCGGGCCGCCGTCTCGGCGGACTCGCGGGGCAGGACGAAGCCGCCGGGCAGGGCCCAGGCACCCGCGTACGGTTCCCGCCCGCGCCGGATCAGCAGGACGTGCAGCACGCCGCCGCGCACGGTGAGGACGGCGAGGTCGACGGTCACCGCGAACGGCTCGAAGGCGTGCGGATCGTACGGCGCGGATCCGGGGCCCGCACCGGCGCTCATCGCCGCTCCGGGAGCGGGGCCGCGAAGTGCCAGCCCTCTTCCAGCAGGGCGTCGACCGCCGCCACGGCCGTCTCCAGCCGGGTGCGCCGGTCCCCGCCCACGAGCAGGAAACGCCTTCCGGTACGCGCGAGTTCCCGCCGGAACCGGGCCGTCATCCAGGGTCTGAGCTGCGGCTCGTCGCGCAGGCCGTCGTCCTCGAAGGGCACTGAGGCATCGTCCGTCAGCAGGTACAGGTCCCGCCGGGTGAGGCCGGCGATCTTCTCGACCTCCCGGTTGCGGCCGCCCATGTACCGCGCGTGCCAGATGCCGGTCGCGAAGGAGTCGGTGTCGCAGAACAGCACGGGCGAGCCGAGCCGGGCCGCCCGCTCCTCCGCCGCGTCCTGGCGGCGGGCGATCACCGGGAACTCGTCCGAGGTGAAGGCCACGTCCGTCCAGGACGCCGAGGGGTCGCCGGCGCGGGCCGCCGCGAGCTTCTCCTCGCTGTACTCGCGCCCGTACTCGGCGACCCAGCCGGTCTTCGCCCACACCCCGCCGCGCCGCCGGTAGTGCGCGGCCAGCTCCCGCGAGAGGGTGGTGGTGCCGGTGGACTCGGCGCCGAGGACGACGACCCGCCGGGTCAGCGCGGCCCGTACGGCCGGTCCCAGGAACTCCCAGCAGCCGGCCGGGTCCGCGCGCACGGCCGTCCCCGACACCGGGAACAGGGTGCGCGCCGGGTCGACGCAGACCTCCTCGGCGCCGAACCGCCGCGCGAGCTCGGTCCCGTAGGCCTCGGAGGTGAAGACGGCGTCGACGCGCCGGCCCACCGCGCCCCGGAAGACCGCCATGTGCGCCTCCCAGACCGCCGGGTCGTGCAGGTCGACGGGGATGTCGTCGATCGCCCCGACCACCTGCGCACCGGGGTGCTCCTCGCGCATCCAGGCCACCCGGTCGGCGAGCGGCACCGACTCCACCGAGGCGGCGCACACCAGCACGGTGAGCCGTTCGCACTGGTCCTGGGCGGTGCGCACCAGGTGGTGGTGTCCGGCGTGCGGCGGGTAGAACTTGCCCAGCACCAGCCCGTGGCCGTACCGCTTGCCCTTCGGCCGGCTCATGCCGTCGCCCCCACGGCCGTACGGGTGCCGTCCGCGGGGAGGGCGCGCCGCCAGCCGACGAGCCCGGCCACGCACGGGGCGAGGAAGCCGGCGTAGAGGACCGAGGTCAGGTACAGGCCCTTGTACGCGTACAGCGGGACGTAGACGAGGTCGGCGGCGATCCACAGCCACCAGGACTCCAGGAGCTTGCGGCACTGCCCGTAGGTGGCCACGAGCGAGAGCCCGGTGGTCAGTGCGTCCCAGAAGGGGACGGTGGAATCGCTGACCCGGCCCAGCAGGAGGGTCAGGGCGGCGACCCCCACCGCCCCCGCCGCGAGCAGCCAGGCCCATTCGGCGGCCGTGGTGCGGCGCACCGGCAGGGCCGTGGCGGTTCCTGGTCCACCCCCGTGGGTCCAGGACCACCAGCCGTACGCGGCGAGGGCGATGAAGACGATCTGCAGCCCGGCGTCGGCGTAGAGGCCGGCCTGGGCGAACAGCACGATGAAGAAGACGTTGTTGGCGATGCCGACCGGCCAGTTGGCGAGGTGCTGCCGCGCCACCAGAACGACGCACACGGCGCCGGTGACGAAGCCGAGCACCTCGGTCCAGCTCGTACTCCACCCCATGGCGGTTGCCCCCATCCCTTTAATAGTCACAGTGACTATAAACAGGGAAGGGGGTCCCGGACAAGCGGAAAGCCCGCGGCACCTCAGGGGTGCCGCGGGCTTCCGGTGTACTGCGGGAGTGCGGTGCCGTTACAGACCGACCTCGCGCATCAGCATGCCGACCTCGGTGTTGGTCAGGCGGCGCAGCCAGCCCGACTTCTGGTCGCCCAGCTCGATCGGGCCGAAGGAGGTCCGCACGAGCTTCTCGACCGGGAAGCCGGCCTCGGACAGCATGCGGCGGACGATGTGCTTGCGGCCCTCGTGGAGGGTCACCTCGACCAGGTAGTTCTTGCCGAGCTGGTCGACGACGCGGAAGTGGTCGGCGCGGGCGTAGCCGTCCTCCAGCTCGATGCCGTCCTTGAGGCGCTTGCCGATGTCGCGCGGCAGCGGACCGGTGATCGCGGCGACGTAGGTCTTCTTCACGCCGTACTTCGGGTGCGTGAGGCGGTGGGCCAGCTCACCGTGGTTGGTGAGGAGGATGATGCCCTCGGTCTCGGTGTCGAGCCGGCCGACGTGGAACAGGCGGGTCTCGCGGTTGGTGACGTAGTCGCCCAGGCACTGGCGGCCGTCGGGGTCCTCCATGGTGGAGACGACGCCGGCGGGCTTGTTGAGCGCGAAGAACAGGTACGACTGGGTGGCGACGGTCAGGCCGTCCACCTTGATCTCGTCCGACGGCTTCACGCGCTTGCCCTGCTCGAGCACGATCTCGCCGTTGACCTCGACGCGGGCCTGCTCGATGAGCTCCTCGCACGCGCGGCGCGAGCCCATGCCGGCACGGGCGAGCACCTTCTGCAGGCGCTCACCCTCCTCCTCGGCGCCCGGGAAGGTCTTCGGGGTCTTGATCACGGGCTTGTCGGCGTACCGGTCGCGCACGCGCTCCTCGATCCGCGCCTCCAGCTCGCGCGGCTTGGACTGGCCGCTGCGGGAGCCGGGGCCGATGCGCGGGCCGCCCGCGCCGCCGATGCCGGGGGTACGGGAGACCTTGGGGCCGCCCTTGGCGCCACCGCGGGCCGCCGCGCCGCGCGCACCGCCACCGCGGTTGCCGTCGGCCGCGCCGCGGGCACCGCCGCCGCCCGCCTTGGCGCCGCCGCGGCCGTTGCGCTCGCCCTCGGGGCCTACGTCGTAGCGACGCTCCTCGGGGCGGGGGTTGCGGATGCGGGGGGCCTGCTCGCGGTCGCGGTCACGCGAGTCGGAACCGCCGCCCTGGTAGCCGCCGCCCTGGTAGCCGCCACCGCTGGAGCTGCCGCCGCCGCGGTAGCCGCCGGTGCTGCCGCCACGGGAGCCGCCACCCTGGTAACCACCACCGGAGCTGCCGCCACGGGAGCCACCGCCCTGGTAACCACCACCGGAGCTGCCGCCACGGGAGCCGCCACCCTGGTAACCGCCACCGGAGCTGCCGCCACGGGAGCCACCGCCCTGGTAACCGCCGCCCGAGCTGCCACCGCGGGAGCCGCCGCCGGAGCCGCTGCCACCGCCGGAGCCGCCACCGCGGTAGCCACCGCCGCCGCCGGAGCCGCCGCGGGGAGCGCTACCGCGTCCGCCACCACCGCCGCCGCCGCTGTTCCTGTTGCCGCCACCGTTGCCGTTGCCGCTGCTTCGCATCAAAGTTCCGTCGTCTTGTCGTCTTCATCGGTATCCGGTGCATCCGGATCGAACGACGGAACACCCTCTTGCGTCTCGGCTTCGATCGCGTCCGCCTCGGGGAGGAAGGGCGCGAGCTCCGGGAGCTCGTCCAGGCCGCGCAGGCCCATCCGCTCCAGAAAGTAGTTCGTCGTCCTGTACAGGATCGCACCTGTTTCGGGTTCCGTCCCCGCCTCGGCCACCAGACCCCGCTGCAGGAGGGTCCTCATGACCCCGTCGCAGTTCACTCCGCGGACCGCCGAGACCCGCGAGCGGCTGACCGGCTGGCGGTACGCGACGACGGCGAGAGTCTCCAGGGCCGCCTGGGTGAGACGGGCCTGCCGGCCGTCCAGGACGAAGGCCTCGACGGCCGCCGCGTACGCGGGCCGGGAGTAGAAGCGCCAGCCCCTGGCGACGTGCCGCAGCTCGAAACCGCGCCGCTCGGCGGTGTACTCGTCGGCCAGTGCGGCCAGCGCGCCGTCGACCTCGCGCGGGGTCCGCTCCAGCACCTTGGCCAGGTGCTCCGCCGTCGCGGGCTCGTCGACCACCATCAGGACGGCCTCCAGCGCCCCCTTGAGGTCCAGGGCCCCCGTCGCCCCATCCGTCATTCCCGTACCTCCACGACCTGGTCGAACTCGTCCGTCACCGTCGGCATCCCGTCGCCGTCCCCGCCGCACCAGCGCACGGTGAGCGTGAGGAGGGCGTCCTCCTGGTCGAGGACCACCGCCTTCTCCCGGTAGAGCTCCAGGAGGGCCAGGAAGCGGGCGACGACGGTGAGGGTGTCGGGGGCGTCCTCGGTCAGCTCCCGGAAGGTCGCCTCGCCGCGCGCCTTGAGCACCCGTACGACGAGTCCCGCCTGCTCCCGCACGCTGACGAGCGGGGCGTGGATGTGGTCGACGTAGACCTCGGGCCTGGCCTTCGGCCGCATGGCGCGGACCGCGAGGCGGGCGAAGCCCTCGGCGCCGATGGCGATGACCACGTCGGGCAGCAGTTCGGCGTGGTGCGGTTCCAGGCCCACGGTGCGGGGGTAGCGGCTGCACTCGTCCTCGGCGCGGGTCTCGAAGATCGCGGCGATCTGCTTGTACGCCCGGTACTGGAGCAGCCGGGCGAAGAGCAGGTCCCGGGCCTCCAGCAGGGCCAGGTCCGCCTCGTCCTCGACCTCGGCGACGGGCAGCAGCCGGGCGGCCTTGAGGTCGAGCAGGGTGGCCGCGACCACGAGGAACTCGGTGGTCTGGTCGAGGTCCCCCTCGGGGCCCATGGCGCGGATGTGGGCCATGAACTCGTCGGTGACCCGGGACAGCGCGACCTCGGTCACGTCCAGCTTGTGCCGGGAGATCAGCTGGAGCAGCAGGTCGAAGGGGCCCTCGAAGTTGTCCAGGTGCAGGGTGAACCGGCCGTCGCCTCCGGCGGGGGGCTCCTCGCGGGGCGCGGCGGGCCCGTCAGCGGCTCCCGGGGGCCCGGTGGCCCCGTCCCCGCTCCCGGCCGGCTCGCGACCCTCAGGGGGCTCCTCAGCCGCTCCTGGGCCGCGCCCCAGGCTCCGGCGGGCGGGGCGGGCGGCGGCGTGGTTCGGGGGCATCGCGGTCCAGGGTGGTGCGGAAGGCGGCCGGACGGCCACGAGCAGCCTAGGCCCTGCCCGTCCGGATCCCCGGGCATCCCCGCGCCCGCACCGGACGGGTCGTGCGGGGCCTCGGCCGGGACGGGCCGCCACCCGGCCCCGGAACGCACGCCGCGGGCGCTCCGGGTCAGCGGCCGCGGAGGCGGCGGACCAGGATGCTCGCGTCGCCGCGGGACTCCAGGTCCGCGAGGACCACCGCGACCGCCTCGCGCACGATGCGCCCGCGGTCGACGGCGAGCCCGTGCTCACCGCGGAGCACCAGCCGGGCGTGCTCCAGGTCCATGAGCTCCTCGGCGGAGACGTAGACCGTGATCTTCTCGTCGTGCCGCTCGCGCCCGCTGGGCCGCCGGTTCGCGCCCCGGCCCTGCCCCTTGCCGGACCGGGGCGAGGACGCCCCGGCGGCGGTGGCAGAACCTTCCTGCGGCCTGCGCTGCGCGCCCACCGCCGGATCGCCGGGCTCCCGCCCGCGGCTGTCGCCCGTGGTCCTCGCCGTGCCGTCCGCCGGTGCGGCCGCGTGCTCCGTACCGCCGGCCGGCGCCTCCTCGGCGCCCCGCCTCGGCGAGGACGACTGGAGGGCCATCCCCCCGGTCGTACGGAACAGTTCGTCGGCTCCGGGCAGACTCACTCGGCGGGACACCGGGCGAGCACCTCCCTGGCCAGCTGGCGATAGGCGGCGGCGCCGACGGAGTTGGAGGCGTACGTGGTGATCGGCTCACCGGCGACCGTGGTCTCCGGGAAGCGCACCGTCCGGCCGATGACCGTGTGGTAGACGTGGTCGTCGAAGGCCTCGACGACGCGCGCCAGCACCTCGCGGCTGTGCACCGTACGGGAGTCGTACATCGTGGCGAGGATGCCGTCGAGCTGCAGGTCCGGGTTGAGCCGCTC
This sequence comes from Streptomyces sp. NPDC059564, assembly GCF_042735575.1. Lineage (NCBI taxonomy): Bacteria > Bacillati > Actinomycetota > Actinomycetes > Kitasatosporales > Streptomycetaceae > Streptomyces > Streptomyces sp. NPDC059564. Next base: position 8,828 of record NZ_JBHWBP010000116.1, read on the forward strand.
CTGCACCTTCTCGATGGTCTCGGTCAGCAGCGCCACACCGCGCAGCGCGAAGAACTCGCACTCCAGCGGCACGATGACCTTGTGAGCCGCCGTCAGGGCGTTCACGGTCAGCAGACCGAGCGAGGGCTGACAGTCGATCACGATGTAGTCGTAGTCGGCCATCAGGGGCTTCAGCGCCCGCTGCAGCGTCGACTCGCGCGCGACCTCGCTGACCAACTGCACTTCGGCGGCGGACAGGTCGATGTTGCTCGGCAGCAGGTCCATGTTGGGGACCGCCGTCTTGAGCAGCACCTCGTCGGCCGACATGCCCCGCTCCATGAGCAGGTTGTAGACCGTCAGGTCGAGTTCCATCGGGTTCACGCCGAGGCCCACGGACAGCGCGCCCTGCGGGTCGAAGTCGACGAGCAGCACGCGGCGCCCGTACTCGGCGAGCGCGGCACCCAGGTTGATGGTCGACGTGGTCTTGCCCACGCCGCCCTTCTGGTTGCACATCGCGATGATCGTCGCCGGACCGTGGTCGGTCAGCGGACCCGGGATCGGGAAGTACGGCAGCGGGCGTCCGGTCGGGCCGATCCGCTCACGGCGCTGACGGGCAGCGTCGGGGGCGAGGGTGGCCGCGTACTCGGGGTCCGGTTCGTACTCCGCGTCGGGGTCGTAGAAGTGCCCTTCGGGCACGTTGTCGTAGTCGGCGAAACCCACGGGCTTGTCGCCGCTCGGGTCGCCGGCCCTGGAGTTCACGTCTAGGCCGTCCATGCTCTTTTGGGGCGTCGTCATGTGCTGGTGGTTTGCGAAGGTGCGGACTGCGACGGAGCCGACGGCTTCCCGCCCGGCAGGACCCCGGCCCCGCTCAGGCCCGCCTGCTCGACCACCCCCAGGAGCAAATGTCGACTCATTCACAAGTCGTCTTACCTCCTCGGACGTGACCAGGACACTTATCGATAGGTCAGCGTTGCACCATGCCGACGGTTGGCGACTCTATGGCGTGTCACCGCCCAGCGGCAACACAATCCGCCGGACCCGGCACGATGTGTCGGCAACCGAACACCACTCTGTCAAGGGCGTACGAGCTGTCGCCGCGAAGTTTCGCGGGTGTGCGAAAGGGTTAAAGGGTTACGTTCGAGGCGAGTTGAGCGGGGTCCGCGGCACCCCCGCAAACGCCTCCGGCCGGACCTTGCGGGCAAGGTCCGGCCGGATACGTGAGATTGACGTCAGTCGTTGACGACTCAGCCGAGCAGCGTGTTCAGCTCGAGGGTCGGCAGGCCGTGCGCCTCGGCGACCGGACCGTAAACGACCTGGCCGTCATGGGTGTTGAGGCCCAGACCGAGCGCCGGGTCACGACGCAGCGCCTCGACCCAGCCGAGGTTCGCGAGCTGCACGATGTAGGGCAGCGTGGCGTTCGTCAGGGCGTAGGTGGAGGTGTTCGGCACCGCGCCCGGCATGTTGGCGACGCAGTAGAAGACCGAGTTGTGGACCTGGAAGGTCGGCTCGGCGTGGGTGGTCGGACGGGAGTCCTCGAAGCAGCCGCCCTGGTCGATCGCAATGTCGACAAGGACACTTCCGGGCTTCATCTTGGCGACGAGCTCGTTGGTGACCAGCTTCGGGGCCTTCGCACCCGGGATCAGCACCGCGCCGATGACGAGGTCGGCCTCGACGACGGCCTTCTCCAGCTCGTAGGCGTTGGAGACGATCGTCTTGATCTTCGTGCCGAAGATCTTGTCGGCCTCGCGGAGCTTGTTGATGTCGCGGTCCAGCAGGGTCACGTGGAAGCCCATGCCGATGGCGATCTGCGCGGCGTTCCAGCCGGAGACGCCGCCGCCGATGACCACGCACTCGCCGGCGTGGGTGCCGGGCACGCCGCCCGGGAGGACGCCGCGGCCGCCGGCCGAGCGCATCAGGTGGTAGGCGCCGACCTGCGGGGCCAGGCGGCCCGCGACCTCGGACATCGGGGCGAGCAGCGGGAGCGCGCGGTTGGCGAGCTCGACCGTCTCGTACGCGATGGCGGTGGTGCCGGACGCGAGCAGGGCGTCCGTGCACTCGCGGGAGGCCGCGAGGTGCAGGTAGGTGAAGAGGGTCTGGTCCTTGCGGAGGCGGTGGTACTCCTCCGCGATGGGCTCCTTGACCTTCAGGAGCAGGTCCGCGGTCTCCCAGACCTCGTCGGCGGTACCGAGGATCTCGGCTCCGGCGGCGACGTACTCGGCGTCCGTGATCGAGGAGCCGACACCGGCGTTCTGCTCGATGAAGACCTGGTGGCCGTTGCGGACCAGCTCATGCACGCCGGCGGGCGTGATGGCGACCCGGAACTCGTTGTTCTTGACCTCGCGGGGGATGCCGACCTTCATCGTCGATCACGGTCCTTGGTTCAGGGGATATTACGGGGCACTTCCATACATACCCGCCCACAAGAACGCGCAACGGGATGCACCACGGGATGCCGCGGTGAAGCCAGTCTAATGAAGGATGAGTCGCTGTCTAGCCTTGCAAACGAATAATCTTAGTCGGAACTACTACGGATTTCGCAGGCTGCGGGGTCATCTCCCAGCAATCTGTCAGCCGCTGACCGGTGCAGCCGGGCGGCCGCCGGGTCGCCCAGCCGGTCCAGCGTGTCGGCCAGCCGCACCTGGAGCGCGGCCTGCAGCCGCAGGTCGCCGGCCTTGCGCGCGAGCTCGATCGCCTCGCGGCAGGTGTGCAGCGATTCGCCGGGCCGTCCCGCGTACTCCTGGACCCGCGCCATCTCGCTCAACGCCTTTGCCTGGCCCGGGACATCGGCGAGCCTGCGGTAGCCCGCGGCGGCCGCCCGCCAGCTGCGCAGCGCCTCCCCGTAGCGGCCCGCGTACGTGTGCACGTTGCCGAGCCGGCCGTAGAGCCTGGCCTCGTCCGCCCGCTCCCCGCGCGCGAGGGCCTGGGACAGGGCGCGGCCGAACCAGTCGGAGGCCCTCGGCCAGTCCTCCAGCTCCTGGTACGCACCGCCTACGGATTCCATCGCGCGGCCCGTCGCGTACGGGTCCCCGGCGGCCTTTCCGGCGACCAGCGCGGCCCGGTAGCGCTCCAGGGCCTCCTCGGTCCGGCCGGTCTCGGCGTCCAGATCGGCCAGGTTCAGCAGCGCGGCGGCCCGCTCCCGGTGCAGCCCGCGGCGCTCGGCGACGTCCAGGACGAGCTCGTGCAGCCCGTACAGCTCGGGGGCGGCGGCCTCCGTGCCGCGGTGCTCGGCCAGGGCCCTGACCAGGGCCGCGACCAGCCTGCGCGCCAGGGTGTCCAGCCCGCCGTCGGCCACGGCCAGGTGGGCGGCGGCGGTCAGCGCGGGCAGCCGGGTGTCGAGCCAGGTGGCGGCGGCCCGCCGGTCGGGGAAGCGCAGGGCGCGCGGCAGCCCGTCGAGGCGCTCGCGCAGCCGGTCCTCGTCCTCCTCGGCCATGGCCCGGCAGGAGGTCAGCAGGCGTACGGTCCGCTCCAGCATCCGGGCCCGGGCCAGCTGCACCTCGGCGGGCCGCTCCTTGGCCTCCAGCAGCGCCTGGAGCAGGGGGGCGAGGCAGCCGGGCAGCAGGAACAGGCCGTCGGGCGCGTGCCGTACGAGGCCCAGCCGGGCGAAGTCCTCCAGCGTCGACTGGGCCGCGGCCACCGAGCAGCCCGCGAGGGCCGAGGCGGTGTGCGAGTCGAGGATCCCGGCCGGGGCGAGCGGCAGCAGCCGCAGGGTGCGCTGGGCGGGCTGCGGGAGGGACTCGTAGACGAGCCGGAAGGTGCGGGCCAGCGGGCCGGCGGAGGCGGTGGAGGGCATGTCGTGGAGCTGCTTGGCCACGTCGGCGACGGCGGCCTTGGGGTGGGCGGCGAGCCAGCCCCCGGCGAGGGCCAGCGCGGCGGGCTGCCCCCCGCACTCCTCGGCGAGGCCCTCGGCGGCACGCGGGTCGACGGTGACGCGGGTGTCCCCGATGATGCGGGCCAGCAGCTCGACGGCGGAAGGGGTCTCCAGCCCGCCGAGGGTGCAGGGGCGCACGTCCGGGATCCCGGTCAGCGGCCCCTCGGCGGTGACCACGACCAGGCACTCGGGGGTGTCCGGGAGCAGGGCGTCGACCTGCTGCGGGTCGGCGGCGTCGTCGACGAGCAGGATCGCCCGCCGGCCGGCGAGCGCCTCGCGCAGGGCCGCGCTCAGGTCGTCCTCGCAGGCCCCGGGCGGGGTGGCCCGTCCGAGCCCCTCCAGCAGGGTCCGTACCGCCCGCTCGGTGGCGACGGTCTCCCCGCCGGGGGTGGTCAGCCGCACCCGGAGCAGCCCGTCGGGGTACTGGTCGGCGACCTCGCGGACGAACGCCTCGGCGAGCGCCGTCCGCCCCGAGCCGGGCCGCCCGGCGACGAGCAGCACCCGGGCGCGGGGCGCCTTGGCCTTGCGGCCGGAGAGGGTGTCGAGCCCGGTCCGTGCGATGTCCTCGCGCAGCTCCTTGAGCTCACGCCGCCGCCCGACGAAATCCGCCACGGATCCGCTCCTCTCCCTGCCTTCGGGTTGCGAGCGTAGTTCACGCAGAGCGACGAACCGTGGGGAGCGCGGCGGACAGATCGCCCAATCGGATCAGCCGATGTGCCTATTTTCCGACGTGGCCGGGGTCCGGGGGCGGCTACGCCTCGTACGGGCGGGCCGGCCAGGGGGCGAGGGCCGGTCGCAGCGCGTCCAGGCCGGTTTCGGACGCGAGGGCGGCCGAGACCCCCAGCACCCCCGCGACGAGCGCCGCGTTCGACAGTTCGCCCGCGAGGATCCCCCGTACCAGCTCCTCCACCGGCACCCAGGCCAGTTCCAGGTCGGCCTCCTCCGAGGAGGTCTCCTCGTACCGCTCGCCCTCCGCCTCCGAGACCCCCCGCGCCACGAAGATCCGTACCGCCTCGTCGGAGCCGCCGGGCGAGGAGAAGAAGTCGGCCAGCACCCGCCAGTCCTCCGCCTTGACGTACGCCTCCTCGTACAGCTCCCGCTGCGCGGCGTGCAGCGGGTTCTCCCCGGGGACGTCCAGCAGCCCGGCCGGCAGCTCCCACAGCCGGTGCCGCACCGGGTGGCGGTACTGGCGGATCACCAGCACCCGGCCCTCCTCGTCCAGCGCCACCACGCACACCGAGCCGGGGTGCACCTGGTAGTCGCGGCGCACCACCGACCCGTCCGGCATCCGCACCTGGTCGGAGGCCACCGCCGTCTTCGCCCCCTCGAACGGCCGCCGGGTCGCCAGCGTCTCCCAGGTCTCGGACGTGTCCTTGATGACGTTGCCCATGCCCAATGCCCTCCACAACGCGCGACAGCCGGGGTACGGAACTCCGTACCCCGGCTGCCTACGTTACCGAGCGTCAGGCCTTCTGCTGGCGCTCCACCGCGGCCTTGACCAGGCCCGCGAACAGCGGGTGCGGCCGGGTCGGGCGGGAGCGGAGCTCCGGGTGGGCCTGGGTGGCCACCAGGTAGGGGTGGACCTCGCGCGGGTACTCGACGTACTCGACGAGCTTGTTGTCCGGGGAGGTGCCGGAGAAGACCAGACCGGCCTTCTTCTCCAGCTCGCCGCGGTAGGCGTTGTTCACCTCGTAGCGGTGGCGGTGGCGCTCGTCCACGTACGCCTGGTCGCCGTAGACCTCGCGCACGATGGAACCCTCGGCGAGCTTCGCCGGGTACATGCCCAGGCGCATGGTGCCGCCCAGGTCGCCCGCGCCCTCGACGAAGGCCAGCTGCTCCTCCATCGTGGAGATCACCGGGTGCGGGGTGGAGGCGTCGAACTCGGTGGAGTTCGCGTCCGCGATGCCCGCCAGGTTGCGCGCGGCCTCGATGACCACGCACTGCAGGCCCAGGCACAGGCCGAGCAGCGGGACCTTGTTCTCGCGGGCGTAGGTGATCGCGCCGACCTTGCCGTTGACACCGCGGTCGCCGAAGCCGCCGGGGACGCAGATCGCGTCCACGTCGCCGAGCACCTCGGCGGCGCCGGCCGGGGTCTTGCAGTCGTCGGAGGTGACCCACTTGATCTGCACGCGGGCCCGGTTGGCGAAACCGCCGGCGCGCAGCGCCTCGGTCACCGACAGGTAGGCGTCGGGCAGGTCGATGTACTTGCCGACGAGCGCGACCTTGACCTCGTGGTCGGGGTTGTGGACCCGGTCCAGCAGGTCCTCCCACACCGTCCAGTCGACGTCGCGGAAGGGCAGGTCGAGCTTGCGCACGACGTAGGCGTCCAGGCCCTCGGTGTGCAGCACCTTCGGGATGTCGTAGATCGACTTGGCGTCGATCGCCGCGACCACGGCCGCCTCGTCCACGTCGCACATCAGCGAGATCTTGCGCTTGATGGAGGTGGGGACCTCGCGGTCGGCGCGCAGCACGATCGCGTCGGGCTGGATGCCGATGTTGCGCAGGGCCGCGACCGAGTGCTGGGTCGGCTTGGTCTTGAGCTCACCGGAGGGGCCGATGTAGGGCAGCAGCGAGATGTGCACGACGAAGACGTTGTCGCGGCCGACCTCGTGGCGGACCTGGCGGACGGTCTCCAGGAACGGCAGGGACTCGATGTCGCCGACCGTGCCGCCGACCTCGGTGATGACGACGTCGACGTCGTCGGTCGCCATGCGGCGGATGCGGTGCTTGATCTCGTTGGTGATGTGCGGGATGACCTGCACGGTGTCACCGAGGTACTCGCCGCGCCGCTCCTTGGCGATGACCTGCGAGTAGACCTGGCCGGTGGTGACGTTGGCCGAGCCGTCGAGGTCGACGTCGAGGAAGCGCTCGTAGTGGCCGATGTCCAGGTCGGTCTCGGCGCCGTCGTTGGTGACGAACACCTCGCCGTGCTGGAAGGGGTTCATCGTGCCGGGGTCGACGTTCAGGTACGGGTCGAGCTTCTGCATCGTGACCCGCAGGCCGCGCGCCTTCAGCAGCGCACCCAGGCTGGAGGCCGTCAGCCCCTTGCCGAGGGAAGAAGCGACACCCCCGGTGACGAAGATGTGCTTGGTCGTCATGGCTGTGCTGTTTCGAAAAGCAGCGGGCGGCATAGCCAAGAGGGGGCTCCCGTGGTCGCGAGGTGAGGTGCGTCCGGCGCCGTTCCGCGGAGATCCGGAAAGGGTCTCTGGGGGCGCCGAAGCTGCGGTTTCGGGGCTCCTGATTCGCACAGGCAGACCACCGGTCCACGGGGTACCAGCCTATCAGCGCCTCGGACGGTCCGCCTCCGGGCGCGCGGCGCGCAGGGCCTCCAAGGCGCCCTCACTACCGCCTCGCGACCGCCCCCACCAGCGCATTCCCGCAGGTCACCCGTTCAGCCGAGTCACATTGTCCCAAGACTTCAGGAGATCACTAGGGTGCCGTCATACCCTGCTCGGATACCGCTGCACATCGCCGCCGAGCAGCCCGGCAAACGGCGTAACCTCGCCACTTCCGGCAATCTAGGGCTCGACGCGGGGATCCCTGCGCACAGGAGACCGCGCAACAGCGCAATGCAAGCGCCCTACGGGGCGGACGTGGCCGTTCGACTGGAGAGCAACGTGTCCGGGCGCATCGAGGATTACGCACTGATCGGGGACATGCAGACCGCGGCGCTGGTCTGCCGGGACGGGGCGGTGGACTGGCTGTGCCTGCCACGCTTCGATTCCCATGCCGTCTTCGCGAGCCTTCTGGGCACCGAGGAACACGGGTTCTGGCGGATCGGCCCGGCCTTCGCGCCGGGTACCGAGCCGCCGAGGGCCGCGCGCCGCCGCTACCGCGGTGACTCCCTGGTGCTGGAGTCGGAGTGGGACACCCCCCGCGGGACCGTCCGCGTCATCGACTTCATGCCGCCGCGCGAGGACCACGCGCCGCAGCTGATCCGCATCGTGGAGGGGGTCAGCGGGCGCGTGCCGATGCGCTCCGCGCTGCGGATGCGCTTCAGCTACGGGCGGGTCGTGCCCTGGGTGCACAAGGTGGACGGGCGCACCGTGGCCGTCGCCGGCCCGGACTCGGTCTGGCTGGACACGGGGGCGGAGACGTACGGCAAGGACCTGACGACGTACTCCGACTTCACCGTCGGGCCCGGCGACCGGGTGGCCTTCGCCATCAGCTGGCAGCCCTCCCACAAGGGGGCCCCCGAGACCCCCGACGCCGAGGCGGCGCTGGAGGCGACGACCGACTTCTGGCAGGAGTGGGTCTACCACTGCACGTACCACGGCCCCTACCGGGAGGCCGTGATCCGCTCCCTGATCACCCTCAAGGCGCTGACGTACGCCCCCACGGGCGGGATCGTCGCCGCGCCGACCACCTCGCTCCCGGAGGAGATCGGCGGCAGCCGCAACTGGGACTACCGCTACACCTGGCTGCGCGACGCCGCGATCACCCTGTCCTCGCTGCTGCGCACCGGCTACCGCGAGGAGGCCTCCGCCTGGCGGGACTGGCTGCTGCGCGCGGTGGCGGGCGACCCCGAGAACCTGCAGATCATGTACGGGATCGCGGGCGAACGGGAGCTGGGCGAGACCGAGCTGGACTGGCTGCCCGGGTACGAGAACTCGGGCCCGGTGCGCGTCGGCAACGGCGCCGCCCACCAGCTCCAGCTCGACGTGTACGGCGAGGTCACCGAGGCCCTGCACCTGGGCCACATGACGGGCCTGGCCCGCAACGACTACGCCTCGCTGCTCCAGCTGAAGCTGATCCGCTACCTGGAGATCCACTGGAACGAGCCGGACGAGGGCATCTGGGAGGTGCGCGGCCCGCGCCGCCACTTCGTGCACTCGAAGGTGATGGCGTGGGTGGCCGTGGACCGCACGATCAAGCTGATCGAGAGCGGGGACGCGGACGGCCCGCTGGAGCGCTGGCGCGAGCTGCGCGACGAGATCCACGCGGACGTCTGCGAGAAGGGCTACGACCCGGAGCGCAACACCTTCACCCAGTCCTACGGGTCGCGCGAGCTGGACGCCTCCCTGCTGCTGATCCCGCAGATGGGCTTCCTGCCCCCGGACGACAAGCGGGTCATCGGCACCATCGAGGCCATCCAGCGCGAGCTGTCGACCCCGGACGGCTTCATCCTGCGCTACCCGACGGCCGGCGAAGAGGCCGGTGTCGACGGTCTGGAGGGCGACGAGGGCGCCTTCCTCGCCTGTTCGTTCTGGATGGCGGACGACCTGGCGATGATCGGCCGGGTCGACGAGGCCCGCCGGCTCTTCGAGAAGCTGCTGGCCCTGCGCAACGACCTGGGGCTGCTGGCCGAGGAGTGGGACCCGAAGCTGCAGCGCCAGGTCGGGAACTTCCCGCAGGCCTTCAGCCACGTTCCGCTGATCGACACGGCCCTGCGGCTGACGGCGAGCGGGGCCTACGGGGGCTGACGTACGGGCCCCGCGCGGGCGCGCGGCCCCGTACCCGCCCGCCTACGCTGGAAGGGTCCTACGCCCCTCTTGGGAAGGGGGGATGGCCATGCCACCCCTCTCGAAGGCGGGCGCGGCCCTGGCCGCGCTCCGCGAGGATCTGGCCGGCGAGGTCTTCGCCCCGGACGACCCCGGGTACGACGAGGCGCGGACCGTCTTCAACGCCATGGTCGACCGGCGTCCGGCCGTGATCGCCCAGTGCGCGAGCGAGCCGGACGTGGTCACGGCGGTCCGCTTCGCCCGTCGCCTCGACCTCCCGGTCGCCGTACGGGGCGGCGGCCACAGCGTCGCGGGGACGGCCCTGGGCGACGGGGCGGTGGTCGTGGACCTGCGCCGGATGCACGAGGTGACGGTGCATCCGGCGGCCAAGGCGGTACGGGTCGGCGGCGGCGCCACCATGAGCCACCTCGACCGGGCCTGCGAGCCCTACGCCCTGGCCACCACCGGCGGCCGGGTGTCCACCACGGGCGTCGGCGGTTTCGTGCTCGGCGGCGGCTCCGGCTGGCTGGACCGGACCTTCGGCCTGGCGGTGGACAACCTCCTCGGAGCGGACGTCGTCACCGCCGACGGCACCTGCGTGACGACCACCGCCGAGGACCGTCCCGAGCTGTTCTGGGCCCTGCACGGCGGCGGGGGCAACTTCGGGGCCGTCACCTCGCTGACGCTGCGGCTGCACGAGCTGCCCGTGATGTCGATGGCGATGGTGATGTACGACCCCGGGCGGGGCGCCGAGGCCACCACCCTGTACCGGGACCTCATCGCCTCGGGGCCGCGCGAGGCGAGCGGCGCCGTGATCTTCCTGACCGCCCCGCCGGCCCCGTTCGTCCCGCCCCACCTGGTCGGCAGCAAGCTCTGCGTGGTCGTGCTGACCTACGCCGGCCCGGAGGAGGCCATGCGCCGGCTGGCCGCGCCGCTGCTGGCGCTGCCGCACGAGGCCGAGCTCGTCACGGCCCTCCCGTACGCCGATCTCCAGTGCATGATCGACGACCCGCCCGGGCTGCGGAACCACTGGTCCGCCGAGTACCTGACCGGGCTGCCCGACGAGGCCGTCGACGCCTACTGCGCGCTGGCGGGGTCCATGCCGGTCCCCACCGGCACCCAGCACATCGTGTTCCCGCTGGGCGGGGCCATCGCCGACCAGCCGGACGGGTACCCCGTGCCGTACCGGGACTCGCCGTGGGCGGTGCACCCGTTCGCCATGTGGGAGGACCCGGCCGACGACGAGCGGTGCCGGCAGTGGGTGAGGGACGTACGGGCCGGCGTACGGCCCTGGAGCAGCGGGGCGGTGTACCTCAACTTCCTCGGCGACGAGGGCGAGGAGCGGGTGGCCGCGGGTCTCGGCGAGGAGAACCTGCGCAGGCTGCGCGCGGTCAAGCGGGAGTACGACCCCGACAACGTCTTCCGCTTCAACCACAACATCAAGCCCGCGTGACCCTTTGGTAGCGTCCGCGATATGGACAACCAGGGCGGGATCACGGTTCAGCGGGCGCTGGAGCTGCCGGGGCTGCGCGGCGGTCTGCCGGAGGTGGTGGCCTGCGCCGACCGGCTCGGCCGGACCGTCCGCTGGGTGCACGCCGGCGAGGTCCCGAACATCGCCTCGCTCCTCAAGGGCGGGGAGCTGCTGCTGACCACCGGGCTCGGCCTCGGCACCCGGCCCGCCGAGCAGCGTGCCTTCGTACGCCGCCTCGCGGACCGGGGGATCGCCGCGCTGGTGGTGGAGCTGGGCCCGCGGTTCACGCGGCTGCCGGCCACCATCGTGGAGACGGCGAAGGCGGCCGGGCTGCCGCTGGTGCAGCTGCACCGCGAGGTCCCCTTCGTGGCGGTCACCGAAGAGGTCCACACCGAGATCGTCAACGGCCACTACGCGCTGCTCCAGCGGGCCGAGGAAGTCCACCGGCGGTGCACCGAGGCCCTGTTGGGAGGCGGCGGGATCCCGCAGGTGCTGCGCATCCTGGCCGACTTCACCGCCAACCCGGTCTTCCTGGAGACCCCCGACGGGCAGCTGCTGTACGCGGCCGGGCCGGTGTCCGGGGACGCGGCGGCCGACCCGCTCCAGGTGTGGGAGGGCCTGCGCGGCCAGCGCGCGGCCGAGCCCTCGGCGACGGCGGTCGTGGTCGACGTACCCGGCGGCGGCCACGGCTCGGGCTCGGTCAGGGCCCGGGTGGTCCTGGCCGGGGTGTCGGCCCCGCTGCTGCCGGTCCACCGGATGGCGGCGGAGCGCACGGCCGGGGTCCTGGCGGTGGTCCTCATGCAGGCGCGGCAGGAGGAGGAGCTGGCCGCGCGCGGCCGGGGCGACTTCCTGACGGACCTGGCGGAGGGCCGCATCTCGGCGGAGGACGCACCGGCGCAGGCCAGGGTGCTGGGCTTCCGGCCGGGGGCGGGGCCGCTGCTGCCGATCGTGATGCGGCTGTCCTCGGACCTGGGGGCTTCGGGGAACTGGGCCGTACTGGCCCGGGCGGTGCTGGAGGAACTGTCCTCGGTCGGGGTCCCGGTGCTGCTGGGCGTCCGCCCGGTGGAGGGGCGGGTTCCGCTGCTGGTGTCGCTGCGCGCGGAGTCGGAGCGGGCGGCCGTCGCCGACCGGGTCGCGGCGGCGCTGCGGGCGGGGGTGGAGCGGGCCGGCCTCGACCGGGCCGGGGCCCCTCCGGCGGTGGTCGTCGGCGTCTCGGGCAGCTGGGCGGCGGCCTCGGCGGGCCTGCGCCACGCCGCCGAGACGGCCACGGCCGCGCACGGGCTCCCGGCCCGGCCCTGGTACGACGCCCGGCGCCTGGACATCGACCTGCTGCTGTGGCGGCTGCGGGAGCACCCCGACCTGGCGGCGTTCGTGGACCGCGCGATCGGGGCGCTCCGCGTCCACGACACGAACTCCCGGCCGCCGCTGCTCCCCACCCTGGAGACCTACCTGGCCCACGCGGGCCGCAAGGCGGAGACCGCCCGCGAACTCCACCTGAACCGCCAGACCCTGTACAACCGCCTGGCCCGCATCTCGGAACTCCTGGGCACGGACCTGGACGACCCGGAGACGGTCCTCTCCCTGAGCCTCGCCCTGCGGGCGCGCCGCCACGCGATTCCTTCCTGACGCGCGGCTCGCACGGCTCAGCGCTGGCGCGCTTCCCCGGCTTCGCCGCGCTGCGCGGGGCTGTCCCCTACCCGCCCTTCCACCGTTCCCGCCTCAAACGCCGGCGGGGCTGCGGTTGCCACAGGTGGCAGCAGTGTTCAGCCAATCCAGCCTCGCCGGCGTTTGCGGCGCGGGGTCTGGGGCGGAGCCCCAGGGTCTT
>NZ_JBHWBP010000117.1:0-21337 GCF_042735575.1 Streptomyces sp. NPDC059564
GGGATGCTGTCGAGGACCTCGCCGAGGGTGCGGTCGGCGACGGACAGCAGCAGTTCGTCCTTGTCGCGGAAGTGCCGGTAGATCGCCGTCGGGTCGGCGCCGAGCTCCTCGCCGAGGCGGCGGACCGTGAACGCGTCCGCGCTGCCGCGCGCCGCGATGCGCAGGCTCGCTTCGATGATCGCGTCCGGCGTGAGCTGGCTGCCGGCGCGCTTGGACCGGGTGGGTGTGTCGGGTGACTTCGGCATGGTGCGGCCAGTGTAACGATGTGGAACAGAGGCAGCGCAACACCGTTGACAACATTGTTGCGCTCCCGTTCACTCCTCCTCAACGAACACGCCGTGCGGGCCTGGCCCGCCGAGCCGGAGGAAGTGCCGATGGACCGGAACAGGCAGCGGGCGGACACCGTATTCGTCGGGGGGAAGGTGTTCACCGGTACCTCCGACGCCCCGGTCGAGGCGGCCGTCGCCGTCGGGGGAGGCCGGATCCTCGCCGTCGCCGACGAGAGCGACGTACGCCTCCTCGTGGACGCGGCCACCGAGGTCGTCGACCTCGCGGGCGGGCTGCTCGTCCCCGGATTCCAGGACGCCCACGTCCACCCGGCCGTGGCCGGGGTGCAGATGCTCGGCTGCGACCTGAGCGCGGAGCACTCCGTCGACGGCTACCTGGCCGTGGTGGCCGCCTACGCCGCGGCCCACCCCGAGGCGCCCTGGATCCGCGGCGGCGGCTGGTCGATGGACGTCTTCCCCGGCGGCACCCCCACCCGGGCCATGCTCGACGCCGTGGTCCCGGACCGGCCCGTGCTGCTCGGCAACCGCGACGGCCACGGCGCCTGGGTCAACACCCGGGCCCTGCGCCTCGCGGGCGTCGACGCGCACACCCCCGACCCCGTGGACGGGCGGATCGAGCGGGAGCCGGACGGAGCCCCCGCCGGCACCCTCCAGGAGGGCGCCGTGGACCTGGTCGCCCGGCACGTGCCGATCGCCACCGCCGACGAGGCGCACGCCGGACTCCTCGCCGCGCAGGAGCACCTCTTCTCCCTCGGCGTGACCAGCTGGCAGGACGCCATGATCGGCTCCTTCCCCGGCAACCCCGACAACTTCGACGTCTACCTCCGCGCCGCCCGCGAGGGCTCGCTGCGGGCCCGTGTGGTCGGCGCCCTGTGGTGGGACCGCGAGCGCGGCCTGGAGCAGATCCCCGAACTGGAGGAACGCCGCCGCACGGGACGGGCGGGCCGCTTCAACGCCACCAGCGTGAAGATCATGCAGGACGGCATCGCCGAGAACTTCACGGCCGGCATGCTGGAGCCCTACCTCGACGGCTGCGGCTGCGCCACCGGGAACTCCGGGCTCAGCTTCATCGATCCCGAGCTGCTCCGCGACGCGGTACGGCTCCTCGACGGCTCCGGCTTCCAGCTCCACTTCCACGCGCTCGGCGACCGCGCGGTCCGGGAGGTCCTCGACGCCCTCGAAGCGGCCCGCGCGGCCAACGGCGCCAACGACAACCGCCACCACCTCGCCCACCTCCAGGTCGTCCACCCCGACGACATCCCCCGCTTCGCCCGGGTGGGCGCCGCCGCGAACATCCAGGCGCTGTGGGCCGCGCACGAACCGCAGATGGACGAGCTCACCATCCCCTTCCTCGGCCCCGAACGCGCCGCCCTCCAGTACCCGTTCGGAGACCTCAAGCGGGCCGGGGCCCGGCTGGTCGCCGGCAGCGACTGGTCCGTGAGCAGCCCCAACCCGCTGTGGGGCATCCACGTCGCCGTCAACCGCATCGCCCCCGACGAAAACACCGGGGCCCACGGCGCCGGCGAGCCCGTCGCCCCCTTCTTCCCCGAACAGGCCCTGACCCTCGCCGAGGCCCTGACCGCCTACACCGCCGGCAGCGCCTGGGCGAACCACCTCGACGCGGTCACCGGCACCGTCGAGGAGGGCAAGTACGCGGACCTCGTCGTCCTCGACCGGAACCCCTTCGACCTCCCCGCCGCGGAGATCGCCGAGACCCGGGTGAGCCGTACGTACATCGACGGCGAACAGGTCTACGCCGCCAAGGACTGAGCGCCGGTCCCCACCGGCGACGCCACCGCAGTGACCGGCCGGGCCGCCACCGGCCGGGCCAGCACCCCGCACCTCAGCAAGCTCACCCCTCACGGAGGCAGACGATGCCATCAGCCCGATCGAGAGCGACCCGGCCCGCGAGCAGCACCCGTAACGCACACACCGCACGCACCATCCGAACCGCGCGCATCCGGCACGCCGTGGCCGCGGGCCTCGCCGCGGCCGCCGTACTCGTCACCAGCGCGTGCAGCGGTACGGCCTCCCCCGCGAAGGGCGACGGCGCCGGCTACCGGATCACCGACCGGACCCCCGCCCCCGCCGGGAACCTGGACTCCTTCACCTGGTCCACCTTCGCCGAGCCCGCCAGCATCGACTACGCCCAGTCCTTCGACTACCCGCCCAACCAGATCCTCGCCAACGTCTGCGAGAGCCTGCTGCGCTGGAACCCCGACCTCACGACCTCCCCGAACCTCGCGGCCTCGTACAGCAACCCCACCCCCACCACCTGGGTCTACCGGATCCGTCCCGGCGTGCGCTTCCACGACGGGACCCCGCTCACCGCCGACGACGTCGTCGCCTCGCTGCGCCGCAACCTCGACCCGGCCACCGGCAGCGTCTGGGCCTACCCCTTCAGGAACGTCAAGTCGGTGGACCGCAGCGGGGAGATGGAGGTCACCGTCACCCTCAACCAGCCCGACTCCACCTTCAACCAGTACCTGGCCGCCTCCCCCGGCACGGTCGAGTCCGCCGCCACCCTCGCCAAGGCCGGCAAGGACTACGGGAACCCGCAGACCGGCGTCAACTGCACCGGCCCCTTCTCCTTCGGCTCCTGGACCTCCGGCCAGTCCCTCACCCTCAAGCGCAACGACGCCTACTGGAACCCGGAATTGAAGGCAAAGTCGGGCGAAGTGAAGTTCGTCTTCCTCGCCGACGCCACCACCCGCGTCAACGCCTTCCAGTCCGGCGAGGTGGACGGCGGCTGGATGGTCCCGCCGAACGCCTACGCCCAACTGGGCTCCACCCAGGCCGGAAACCTCTACTTCGGCCGCAACACCACGGTCGCCGACGAGGTCGTCGGCAACCTCAAGGGCCCCCTCGGCGACGCCCGCGTACGGCAGGCCCTGCTCATGGCCATCGACCGCAAGGGCATCGTCAAGGCCGGAGCCGGCGGGGCCGGAGAGGTCGCCGACTCGCTCGTCACCGACAACCTCTGGAGCGGAGCGCCCGACGCCACCCGCGACGCCCTCCTCAAGGACCTGCCGAAGTACCCCTACGACCCGGCCAAGGCCAAGGCGCTCGCCGCCGAAGCCGGAGTGTCCGGCCAGAAGGTCGTGATCGCGACCAGCCCCCTGGACTCGCAGACCACGATCATCACCCAGGCCGTCGCCCAGGCCGCCACGGCCATCGGCCTCAAGCCGCAGATCGACAGCATCTCCGCCGAGAAGTACACCGCCCTGTTCACCGACCCGGCCGCCCGCGAGGGCGTCGACCTCTTCCTCACCTTCTGGTACACCTCCATCACCGACCCGCTGGACATGTACGCCTCCCTGCGCACCGGCGCGTTCAGCAACTACGGCGGCTGGTCCGACCCCGCCTTCGACGCGGCCATCGACCGGGCCATAGACACCTACGACCCCGCCGGGCACGCGGCCGCCAACGCCGAGGCCCAGCGCATCGCCCTGCGCGAACTGCCCTGGCTGCCCCTGTACACCCAGCCCGTGAGCGTCTTCCTGGGCAAGCGGATCACCGGCGTCCAGCCGTCCATCGCCTACCTCTACTACCCGTGGGCCGCCGAGATCGGGGCGAAGGGATGACGGACAAAGCCGCGGGCACGGCGGCACTCGCCCGGGCCGGCCGGGTCCTGCGCCGACTGGCGGGCATGGCCGCGACCCTGCTGGTCACCTCCTTCCTGGTGTTCTCCTCCCTCTACCTGGCGCCCGGCGACCCCGCCTCCTTCCTGGTGCGCGGCCGCAGCCCCAGCCCCGAACAGCTCGCCGAACTCCGCCACCAGTACGGCTTCGACCAGCCCTTCCTGCTGCGGTACTGGCACTGGCTCGAAGGCGTCCTGCGGGGCGACTTCGGCCGCTCCCACCTCTTTCACCAGGACGTCTCCGCCGTCATCTGGTCCCGGCTGCCCTCCTCCCTCCTCCTCGTCTCCACCGCGGCCCTGATGATCGCCGTCGTGGGCGTCGGCGCGGGCATCGTCGGAGCGCTGCGGCGCGGCTCGCGCACCGACCGGACCCTGATGCTGCTGGTCACGGTCGGGGCGGCCGCACCCGCCTTCGTCGTCGCCCTGCTCCTGCGCTCCCTCCTCGGCGTCCGCCTCGGCTGGTTCCCGACCATCGGCAACGGCAGCGGGGCATTCGACCGGCTGCACCACGTCGTCCTCCCGGCCGTGGCGCTGTCCGTGACCTTCATGGCGCTGGTGACCCGGGTGACCCGCTCGGCGATGCTCGACGAACTGCGCCGCGAACACGTCGAGGTCGCCCTCAGCCGGGGGACACCCCGCCGGACCGTGATCCGCCGGCACGTCCTGCGCAACGCGCTCGGCCCCATCGTCACCGTCTCCGCGCTCCTCGTCTCGGGCATGCTCGTCAGCACCGCGATCGTCGAGACCGCCTTCGGCATGTCGGGCGTGGGGTCCCTCCTCGTCCAGAGCGTCGACCAGCTGGACTTCCAGGTCGTCCAGGCGATCGTGCTGCTGGTCGTGGCCGCCTTCGTCGTGGTCAACGCCCTCGTCGACCTCCTCCACCCGCTGATCGACCCGCGCACCGCCGCGGCGGGGAGCGCCCGATGACCCCTCACACCCCTGACAGCGCAGTCGCCTCCGTGCGCCTCCTGCGTCCCGCCCGTCTCACCCGGCTACGGGCCCTCGGCGGCAGCCCGCTCCAGCGGATCTGCCTGCTCCTGCTGGCCCTGTTCGTCCTGATCGCCCTCCTGGCGCCCTGGCTGGCACCCCAGGACCCCACCTTCGGCAGCCTCGGCGACACCCTCCTGGGCCCCGGCGCCGGGCACTGGCTGGGCACCGACCAGGGCGGCCACGACACCCTCTCGGCGCTCCTCGTCGGCACCCGGACCAGCCTGGCCGGACCGCTCGCCGTCGTGGTCTTCTCCACCGTCCTCGGCGTAGCCGTCGGCCTGTTCACCGCCTGGCGCGGCGGCTGGGCCGACGCCCTCGCCGGCCGGGTCCTCGACGTGATGTTCGCCTTCCCCGCCCTGCTGCTGGCGATCCTCGCCGTCGCCCTCTTCGGCAAGGGCATGACCGCCCCCGTACTGGCCATGTCCATCGCGTACATGCCGTACACCGCACGCCTCGTACGCGGCCTCGCCCTCCAGGAGAAGGCCCGCCCCTACACCGCCGCCTACACCGTCCAGGGCCACTCCGCCCTGTTCGTCACGGTGCGCCGGGTCCTTCCGAACATCGCTCCGACCCTGCTCGCCCAGTCGACGGTGAACTTCGGATACGCGCTGCTCGACCTCGCCGCCCTCTCCTTCCTCGGCCTCGGCGTCCAGCCGCCGACGCCCGACTGGGGCGCCATGATCAACCAGGGTCAGGCCGCCGTCCTCCAGGGACAGCCGCTGTCCGCGATCGTCCCGGCCGTGGCGGTCGTCGTCGTGGTCGTCGCCTTCACCGTCGTCGGCGAGAGCCTCGGCGACAAGCTCGCCGGAAGGGACTCCCGATGACACTGCTCCGGTACGAGGACCTCAGCGTCACGCTGCCCTCCATGGCCCGCCCGATCCTCGACGGCATCAGCCTCACCGTCGACGCCGGAGAAGCCGTCGCCCTCGTCGGCGAATCCGGCTCCGGCAAATCGGTCACCGCCCGCGCCGCCCTCGGCCTGTTCCCCGAGGGCGCCCGGACCACCGGCCGGGTCAGCGTCGAAGGCACCGACCTCGTCGGCGCCGGTCCCGCGAGCCTGCGCGAGGTACGCACCGCCAAGGCGGCGATGATCTACCAGGACCCCCGCGCCGCCATCAACCCGGTGCGCCGCGTCGGGGACTTCCTCACCGAATCCCTGCGCCTGGTCCACGGCCGGCCCAAGGACCGCGCCCGCGCCCGCGCCGCCGAACTCCTCGACGCGGTCGGCCTCCCCGACCCCGTCCGCCACCTGGACCAGTACCCGCACCAGCTCTCCGGCGGCATGCTCCAGCGCGTCGTGATCGCCGCCGCGCTGACCGCCGAACCCCGCCTGCTGCTGTGCGACGAGCCCACCACCGCCCTCGACGTCAGCACCCAGGCCGAGATCCTCGCCGTCCTCGGCCGGCTCCGCCGCGAACGCGGCCTGGGCCTGCTCCTCATCACCCACGACATCGAACTCGCCGCCTCCGTCAGCGACCGGATCTACGTGATGTACGCGGGCCGCATCGTCGAGACCGCCCCCGTCGCCGAGCTCTTCCACGCGCCCCGGCACCCCTACACCGCCGGACTGGTGGGGTCCTCCCCGCCGCTGGACGGCAGAGCGCCCGAGCGGCTCGTCCCCATCCCCGGCGCCCCCATGGGCCTGCTCGAATCCGCCCCCGGCTGCGCCTTCGCCGCCCGCTGCCGCTTCGCCGAACCCGGCCGCTGCGACCAGTCGCCGCCCCCGCTGCGGGAGTTCGGCCCGGCCGCCGTCGCCTGCCACCGGGCCGGCGAACTCGACCTCACCCCGCACCGGCACACGAACCAGGAGGTCAGGTGACGACCACCGGACAGCCCCCGCTCCTCCAGGTCGACGGCCTGCGCAAGACCTACCGGACCCGCGCGGCGGAGGTCGTCGCCGTCGACGGCCTCTCCTTCACCCTGCGCCACGGCGGCGCCCTCGGCATCGTCGGCGAATCCGGCTCCGGCAAGACCACCACCGCCCGCATGCTGATCGGCCTCGAACGCCCCGACGCGGGGGAGATCCTCGTCCAGGGCCGGCCCCTGGCCGCCTCCGTACGCGGCAAGGCGGCCCGGCTGGCCCGTGCCAAAGCCGTCCAGATCGTCTTCCAGGACCCCTACCTCTCGCTCGACGCCCGGATCACCATCGGCGCCACCCTCGACGGCGTCCTCCGGCTGCACGGATCCCGCGACCCGGCCGCGCGCGCCGCCCGGGTCCGGGAACTCCTCGCCCAGGTCGGACTCGGCGACCGGGAGGCGGCCGCCCTGCCCCGCCACCTCTCCGGCGGGCAGCGCCAGCGCGCCGCGATCGCCAGGGCCCTGGCCGTCGAACCGGCCGTCCTCGTCCTCGACGAAGCCGTGTCCGCCCTCGACGTGTCGGTGCAGGCCCAGGTCCTCAACCTGCTCGCCGACATCCGGCGCGACACCGGCATCGGCCTGGTCTTCGTCAGCCACGACCTGGCGGTGGTCCGCTACGTCTGCGACGAGGCCCTGGTCATGTACCGCGGCCGGACCATGGAACACCGGCCCGTCGCCGACCTGCTCGGCGCGCCGCAGCACCCGTACACCCGGCTGCTGCTGGCCTCCGTCCCCCGGCCGGGCTGGGACCCCGACTCCATCAGCCGCCGGCGTCGCGCCCTCGACCCCCTCGAAGACCCGGCCCGCGCGTGAACCCGTACGCCCCGTCCGCCCGGCCCGCGGAAAACCCGGTGCGCGGGCCGGGCGGGGCGCTCTACGGTGGCGGGATGAGCACCCGCACCTTCCGCATCACCGTCCGCGGTTTCTTCGACGGCCTCACCGCCGAACAGCACGCCGAACTGACCGCGGCCGCCCCCGAGCACGACGTGCTGCGGGCCTCCTTCACGGCCGAGGGGAACCTCACCTACGAACTGGCCGCCCGGAACTCCTTCGCCTTCCGGTTCCTCGACTCGGGGGAGGCCGAGGAGGACATCCTCGACGCCACCGCCCGCGCCGAACTGGCCGCCGAGAGCCGGCTCACGGAACGCGGCTACGGCTTCAAGCGCCTGCGCTCCACCGCCGAGGACCTCTCCCTGGCCAAGCAGAGCAAGCGCCAGCGCCAGGCCGCGAACCGCGCCAACGCCTGACCGCCCGGGGACCGTTGCCCGACCACGTCCCGCCGCAGGGCTCCGACCTGCGCGGACGTGATGGACGGACCGGCCCCGGCCAGCGTATGTTCCCCCAGCGCGCCCACTGCGGCGAGCGGTTTCCTTCTCTGTTCCGCCTGCCCGTGGGGGGTCCTTCGTCATGTCCGTGTCCAGTCGGCCGAGACCGCGTCCGTCTCTGTTGGCCGTTTCCCCGGGCGTGCCGCGCGCCCTCGTGGCCGCGGTGGTGGCGCTGCTGGCGGCGGTCGCGCTGACAGACCTCCTCGCCGTCTACGCCGAGGCGCGGACGTACGCGCTGACCGAGGGGGACGGCGGCTTCGCCTTCGCCCCCATGGACGTGCTGGATCCCGCGGACGCCCTCTCCCGCAAGGTGGGGGTCCTCCACGACATGGCCTTCAGCCTGTGTGCCGTCGTCTTCGTCGCCTGGTTCCACCGGATCCGCCGCTGCGCCGGGGCATTCGCGCCGAACGGCTTCACCTCGGGTCCCGGCTGGGCGATCGGCGCGTGGCTCGTTCCGCTGGCGAACCTCTGGAGGCCGTTCCGGATCGCCGTCGAGATGTGGACGGCCTGCGTGCGGCCGCCAGAGGGCTCGGGGGAGCCGGTGAAGGTGTCGTTCTGGCCGGTGAACCTGTGGTGGGGGCTGTTCGTCCTGACGGGGCTGGCCAACCTGTACACCGGCCGGCTCCACGACCGGGCCGAGAACCTCGTGGAGCTCAAGGACGCCCTGTTCCAGGTGATGCTCGCCGACGCCGTGGACGTGGTGGCGGCCGCGGCCGCGATCCACTTCGTCGTCCGGCTGTCGGCCGGGCTGCGGCGGCGGGCGGCCTGAGGGGTCAGACGGGGGCGCCCGTGAGGATCTCCACCTTGCCGGTGTCGAGGGAGTAGTAGCCGCCGACCACCGCCAGGGCGCCCTCCTTCACCATGGGGGCGAGGTCCGCGTTGGTGCGCAGGTCGTCGGCCGTCAGGGTGACCTGGGCGCGGATCATCCGGTCGACCGGGTCCGGGCCGCCCTCCCGGACCGTCTGCTCGTACGCGGGCCGCAGGGCCTTCCCGATGGCGTCGAGGTTCCCGGGCAGAGGCTTTCCGTCGCGTGCCGCCTTGTACGCGGCGTCGATGGCGCCGCAGCGCTGGTGCCCGAGCACGAAGATCAGCGGGGTGCTGCTGGTGACCGGCCCGTACTCCACGGAGCCGGTGACCACCGGGCCGACCGTCTGTCCGCCCGTACGCAGGACGTACAGGTCGCCGAGCCCGGTGTCGAAGACCAGCTCCGGCGGCACGCGGGAGTCGATGCAGGACAGGACCACCCCGTACGGCTCCTGCGTCTGGGCGACCTGCTGGCGCCGGGTGGGGTCGCGGTCGGGGTGCTGGAGGGCTCCGCTCACCCAGCGCAGGTTGCCCTCCATCAGCCGTGCGTACGCCCCGGCGGGGGTGCTCGGCCGGGGGTTCGGGGCGGCGGCCTCGGGCCGGGGCCCGCGGCCCGCCCCCGGTGGGGAGCCCGCGGCCGAGCAGGCCGTCAGGACGCCCGCGGCGAGGGTGAGGCCGCCCGCCAGCAGGGCCGTACGACGCGGTGCTCCTGGGCTGTCCATCGCTGGTTCCTCCCGGTACGCGGCTACGTCCTGGCGACTATCGGACGCGACCCGGGTGATCCGGCCGCAGGCACGAGCGGCGGCCGCCCGCTTTACCACCGTCGGCCCACAGCGCGAGCGAGCGGCCCGTCACCGGTCGGGCAGCGGGCGGGCCGCCACCGGTTGCTCGGGGACCTGGTGGCCGCCCGAGGGCATCATGCGCACCTCGCCCCGGTCGCTGATCTCCGCCCGGACGATGCCGCTCGCGTCGGCGTAGACCGGGTGGCCGCCCGGTCCCGACGCGTCGGTGCGGTCGACCACCACGATGTCCTCGCCCGTCCCGCTCGCGGCGGGGAAGGCCAGCTCGTACCGTCTGACGCTCATGCACGCACTCCCGTCGCTGCCCGCCCCCCTCACGCCTCCCATCGTGGGCCGCCCCGGGCCGCCGCGCGCGTCGGCCTTGCCCGCGCGTCGCGGTCGCGTGCGTCCGGTGGGCTAGGCGGCGCTCGTGCAGATCACGTCGTATGGGCGGCCCACCGACAGGGTCAGCTCCATCGGCTCGGTCGTCCCCGCGGGGCACTGTTCCTTCTCCTTGACGAGGTCGAGCACCTTGAAGGCGCTCGATCCGGCGGAGGAGCAGGCCACCTCCTGGGCCGACGCGGAGATGCAGTCGCCCTTCACCAGCTGCCCGCCGCCGGCGCCCGGGTCGCCGGGGTGGTCGCCGGACAGGTTGCGTCCGCAGACGGTGTGCGTGGGGATCCCGCTGTTCTTCTTGTCCTTGGAGGAGGAGCCGTAGGACACCGAGACGCGGATCATCAGGTCCGTCCCGGCCGGGCACTGGATGGAGCCGGGCAGGATCCCCGCCGGTGCGATCTCCAGGGCCTTGAAGGTGGCCCCGTGGCTGTCGCAGTCGAGCCTGCGGTACGAGTCGGGTCCGTTGGCGGAGTCGGGGCCGCCGCAGGTGCCGACCTCCCACGTTCCGCTCCCGCTGTCCTTCGAGGACGAGCCGGAGGAGGGCGTGCAGGCGGCCAGCCCGAGGGCGACGGACAGGCCGAGGGCCGCCACGAGGGCGACCGTCCCGGTGGTCCTGCCCCTGCGCGCGGGGGCGTCGTCGGGCGGGGTGGTGCCGTGCTGAACCATGATGCTCCTTGTCGCTGCGGTGCGTTCGGTACTTCGGGTACGGGAGGCCGGTGCGCGAAGCGGTCGGCGGCGCGGCGGCGACCGCTTCTCCTTGGACTCCCGGTACTGGACCACGTGGTACGTGCGCGTGGTTAGATAGTGACGCTCTCCAAGGAAAGGCACAAGAGATGCGGCTGGCGGAGTTGAGCGAGCGCAGTGGTGTCTCCACCGCGACCATCAAGTACTACCTGCGCGAAGGCCTGTTGTCGCCGGGGCGCCGGATCAGCGCGACGACGGCCGACTACGACGAGACGCACCTGCGGCGGCTGCGCCTGGTGCGCACGCTGATCCAGGTCGGAGGGGTGTCGGTGGCGGCGGCGCGCGAGGTGCTGAAGCACGTCGACGACGACTCGCTGGGCCGGACGATCCGGCTGGGCGCCGCCCTGTGGGCGCTGCCCCACGTACCGGAACCGGACGACGCGGACGAGGACGTGGCCGCCGCCCGCGGCGAGGTGGACCGGTTGCTGGAGATGCTGGGCTGGTCCACCGCCCGGGAACTCGCCACGCTCTCCCCGGACCACGGCTCCCTGGTGACGGCCGTGGCCTCCCTCATCCGCCTCGGGTATCCCTGGGACGCGGAGATGCTGGCGCCCTACGCCCGCCTCATGCACCAAGTCGCCGTCCGCGACCTCGACTTCGTGGAGGCCTACCCCTCGGAGTCAGAGAAGGTGGAGGCGGCGGTCGCGGCCGCCGTCCTCCTGGAGCCGATCATGAGGGCACTGCACCGCCTGGCCCAGGAGGAGGAGTCGGTCCGCCGCTACGGCCTCTCCTGATCCGGCGGCCCCGCCGCGGGCGGGGCGTAGCCGCGGGTGGTGGCCACAGTCGCGGCCAGGGTGGTGAAGGCGCGGGCGGCGGCGCTCAGGTAGCCGCCGTCGCGGCGCAGCAGGCTCACCGTGCGCGGGGGGAGCGGCGGGGTCAGGCGGACCCGGGCCAGGCGGGGGTGGTCGTCGGTGACGGCGTCGGGCAGGACGGTGGCCAGGGCGGTCCGCTGGACGAGCTCGGTCAGCGCCTGCACGGAGTTGGCCTCCACCGCGATGCGCGGCCGGACGCCGTGCACGGCCAGGTAGCCGTCGATATGCGTGCGGGTAGCGAAGTCTCCGCTGAGCAACGCCAGTTGACGGTCCGCCAGCGCCGCGACCGGCAGGGGGTCCGCCGTCGGACCGTCCTCGGCGGCGACGGAGACCACCAGGCCGAGGGTCTCGGTGAACAGACCGGTCGCCGCGATGCCCGGCAGGTGGACCCCGTGGAAGGCGATGCCGAGGTCGGTGTCGTCGGCCAGCAGGGCGGCTTCGATCCGGTCCTGGGGCATCTCCCGGACCTCCACGGTGATGGCGGGATGGGCCTCGTGGAGGGCGGCCAGGAGCGGTCCGAGGAGGTAGGCGGTGAAGGTGGGGGTGAGGGCCAGGCGCAGATGGCCCCGGGTGAGGTCGGCGAGGTCGTGCACCGCCCGCTCGGCCGCCGCGAGGTCGCGCAGCGCCCGGCGCGCGTGCTCCACGTACACCGCGCCGGCGTCGGTGAGGCGCACCGAGCGGCCGCCGCGGTCCAGGAGCTGCACCCCCACCGTCCGCTCCAGCTGCTTGATCTGCTGGGACAGGGTGGGCTGGGAGATCCGCAGCTCCTCGGCGGCGCGGGTGAAGTTGTGGTGCTCGGCGACCGCGAGCAGGTAGCGCAGGTGACGCAGTTCCAGGGCCATGACCCAACTATAGATGGCATCGATGGCAGGCATCGATTATAGGTCTTGGACACTATGAGGCCAGGTCATGCATGGTGGAACACGTCAGCCCCACGGGGTGGATCCCAGAAGAACGGGAGTGACCATGCACGACCTCACCGAGGGCGTCGAGCGTTTCCGGCACGACGTCTTCCCCGCCAAGGCGGAGCTCTTCGCGGAGCTCGCCGCGCACCACCGCCCGACGGCCCTGTTCATCGGCTGCTCCGACGCCCGCGTGGTGCCCGAGCTGATCACCCAGAGCGAGCCGGGCGAGCTGTTCGTCATCCGCACCGCGGGCAACCTCGTCCCCGCCCACGCCCCGGGCCCGGACGGGGTCGCGGCCAGCGTCGAGTACGCCGTCGCCGTCCTCGGCGTCACCGACATCGTGGTGTGCGGGCACTCCGCCTGCGGTGCGATGACCGCGCTCGCCGAGGGCCACGACCTCAGCGCCGCCCCGGCGGTCGCCGGCTGGCTCCGGCACGCCGAGGCCTCCCTGGCCCGTACGGCCCCGGCCGGAGGCGCGCCGTACGCCCTGGAAGCGCTGGTACGGGAGAACGTACGGGCCCAGCTGGCGAACCTCGCCACCCACCCCTCGGTGGCCCGTGCCCTCGCCGAGCAGGCCGTCGTCCTGCACGGCTGGGTCTACGACATCCCCTCGGGCGCCGTCGAACGGCTCGACACCGCGGGCCGCCGCGTCACCCTCGCGGCCTGAAACCCCTGAACGCCTCCACCCCGCTTCCCCCTTCGAAAGGAACCCTCCCATGGTGCACGCCCAGTTCGCCCCCGCCGTCCGTGAGCAGATCGCGAGCGCGGCGGTCGAGGCCAAGGTCCGCAAGAACCTGACCTGGCAGCAGATCGCCGACGTCACCGGCCTGTCCGTGGCCTTCGTCACCGCCGCCGTCCTCGGCCAGCACCCGCTGCCCGAGCCCGCCGCGAAGGCCGTCGCCGAACTCCTCGACCTGGACGAGGACGCCGCGATGTGGCTGCGGACCATCCCCACCCGGGGCTCCATCCCGGGCTCCCTCCCCACCGACCCGACGATCTACCGCTTCCACGAGATGCTCCAGGTCTACGGCACCACCCTCAAGGCCCTGGTCCACGAGGAGTTCGGCGACGGCATCATCAGTGCCATCAACTTCCGGCTGGACGTCAAGAAGGTCGCCGACCCCGACGGCGGCGAGCGGGCCGTGATCACCCTCGACGGCAAGTACCTCCCGACCAAGCCCTTCTGACCCCACGCGACATCGGCTGTCCAAAGGGACATTGCGTGACGCAAACGGCGGGGCGGTCGGTGAAACGTTGCCGACCCTCCCGCCGTGCGGGCTAAGATCGTCCGAATGGTTCTACAGGGGTCCTTCTCGGCGCTTCGCCACAAGCCTTTCCGGCTATTTCTTCTGGCTCGCCTCGTATCGATGAGCGGATCCGCCATGGCGCCCGTGGCGCTCGCGTTCGCGGTTCTCGGAGTCGACCGGAGTCCGACATCCCTGGCGGTCGTTCTCGCCAGCAACACCGCTCCGCAGTTCCTGCTGCTCCTTGCCGGAGGAGTGATCGCCGACAGGTTCTCGCGCCAGCGGGTGATCGTGATCGGAAATCTGGTCCCGGCCCTGACCCAGGGCTGCGTCGCACTGCTCGTGGCTTCCGGAGCGGCCACAACGGGCCGGATCGCGTTCTTCGCGGCCCTGGCCGGCTGTGCGTCGGCATTGACCCAACCCGCCATGAACAGCCTCCTGCCGCACATCGTCGACGCCACTGAGCTGCAGGAAGCCAACGCTCTCATGCGGCTGCCCAGCAATCTCATCCGCATCGTGGCACCCGCGCTCGGCGGCGTCCTGGTCGCGCTCGTCGGCCCCGCACTGACCCTGGGATGGGATGCCGCGAGCTTCGCCATCGCCGCCCTGCTCTGCAGCCGCCTCGACGTCGCCGGGCCGGCCAGAGCCGCGACATCGCCATTCCAGGATTTCAAAGACGGGTGGAGGGAATTCTCCGGAGCGTTCTGGATCTGGTCCTACACGCTTTCCGGGATGCTGGTCGTCGCCCTATGGCTCGGCGGATACCAGCTCCTCGGACCCGTCATTGCGGAGAAGGGAGATCTCGGTGCCGCGGCGTGGGGGATCGTCCAAGGCGCATTCGCGGGCGGATTGTTCATCGGCGGAATCATTTCGCTCCAATGGAAACCGTCCAGGATCATGGTCGTATGCGTGTGCGCCAACATTCCCCTGGCATTCCCCCTCCTCGCGCTCGCCTGGGACGCCCCGCTCGCGCTCGTGGCCTTCACCGCCGTGCTCGCCGGCATCGGCCTCGACGTCGCCATCGTGTGCTGGCACACGGCCACCCAGGAGCAGCTGCCCGCTGAAGTGCTCGGGCGGGTCAGCTCCTACAACGCGGCCGGCGAGCTGATGACCGTCCCCCTGGGCTACCTGGTCGTCGGAGCCGCCGCCACCTTCCTCGGCACTCCCACCGTGCTCCTGTGGAGTGCCGTCCTGATGAGCGCGGCCAACCTCGTACTGCTCGCGGCACCCGGCGTGTGGGCCGTACGCCGGCTCTCCTCGGGCGAGCCCGCACCGGTCAAGGTCTGATACGCGCAAGGGCCCGGATCCTTGAGGATCCGGGCCCTTGCGTTCAGTAGCGGGGACAGGATTTGAACCTGCGACCTCTGGGTTATGAGCCCAGCGAGCTACCGAGCTGCTCCACCCCGCGTCGGTAAACCCCACTCTACGGCACCTCGGGACCACCCTTGACCAGCGGGCTCGGGCCGGCGCGCTCGTCCTGTCGTGCAGCCCACCCGCTGAAGGGTGCTCGCTCGACGCCGGTCACATTCTGTGGATCATGATGGATACGGCGGAGTTCCGTGTAGGTCAAAGCAGTGCCTCAGGGCGGATCGGCAGGTCCGTCAGGCGTTTGCCCGTCGCGTTGAACACCGCGTTGCCGATGGCGGGGGCCACCCCGACGATGGTGATCTCACCGAGTCCCTTCACGCCGATCGGATCGGCCTGCGGGTCCTCGGTGTTGATGAAGGCGGCGTCGAGGTCGGGGACGTCCGCGTTCACCGGCACGAGATAGTCGGCGAGGCTCGCGTTGACGATGCGGCCGTCGCGGTGGTCGGTGACGGTGCCTTCGAGGAGGGCCATTCCGATGCCGCCGACCATGCCGCCGATGGCCTGGCCGTGGGCGAGTTTGGGGTTGATCACCCGCCCTACGTCGTACGCCGCGAAGATGCGCCGTACGCGGACGAGGCCCAGCAGGGGATCGACGGAGACCTCGGCGAAGACGGCTCCGTAGCCGTAGGTGGAGATCCTTGAATCGGCGTCACCCGGGCCCCAGCTGCCAGTGGTTTCGAGGCTGGGCAGACCGGCGCGGCGCAGGATGTCCCGGTAGCTGTCCCGGGCTCCTCCGCCGGCGGCCGACAGGTAGCTGTCGCGGTCGTGCACGTCCGCCGGATTCGCGCCGTGGAGAGGTGAGTCGGGGTCGGCCACCGCCCTGCGGATGAACTCCGCCTTCAGTGCGTTGCAGGTGGTGTGCACGGCCGAGCCCACGCTCGCCATGGTGCAGGCCGCCGCGTGCAGGGGCGCGGTGGGGTAGCTGGAGTCGCCCAGCCTGAAGGTGACCGCCGAGGCGGGCAGCCCCAGGGCGTCCGCGGCGACCTGCATGACCGAGGTGGTGGTGCCGGGGCCCATGTCTCCGGCGGCCGCGAAGACCTCGGCTGTGCCGTCGGCGTTGATCCGGGCCCGTGCGCTGGAGTCGCGTCGGTTGTTGTGGTAACCGGCGGTGGCCATCCCCATGCCGATGAGCAGGTCGCCGTCCGTGCGCGAGCCCGGCTTGGCGTGCCTCCGGGACCAGCCGAAGCGGCGTGCGCCGGTGTCGTAGCACTCGCGCAACTTCCGTGTGGAGAAGGGGAGCCGGGAGACCTCGTCCCGGGTCGGCTCGTTGCGCAGCCGCAACTCGACGGGATCTAGGGCCAGTTCGTGTGCGAGCTGGTCCATGGCGGTTTCCAGGGCGAAGGAGCCGAGCACCACGCCAGGCCCTCGCATGGAGGACGGAGAGTGGACGTCGACGGGCGTGACCCGGTAGGCGGTACGGGTGTTGGGGACGCCGTAGAGGAACTGCGGCAGGTCGGTCAGGCCGTCCGTGTAGGTCTGGTAGCGCGCGTTCTCGATACGGACGTCGTAGGCGAGTGCGCTGACGCGCCCGGCCGTACTGCTGCCGAGGGCGATCCGGTGCCGGCTGGCCGGCCGGAACCCCGTGCCGTAATAGAACTGACGCCTTGTCAGCACCACCTTGACGGGCCTGTCGACCTCGCGCGCGGCGAACGCGGCCAGGATGACGTGGTCGTAGGTCTGGATTCCGCTGCCGAACCCTCCGCCCACGAACTCGTTGTGTACGCGGACGTCGCCGACGGCGATGCCGAGCGCGCCGGCCACCGTGCGCGCCGCGCCCTGTGACCACTGGGTCTTGTCCCAGAGCGTCAGTCGTCCGTCCTGCCAGCGGGCGATGGTCGAGGGCAGTTCGATCGGGTTGTGGTTCTCGCGGGCGCTGGTGAGTTCCAGGTCCACCTTCACCTGCGCCGAACCCAGCGCGCCCGCCGGGTCGCCCCGGCTGTAGTCGGGCTCGTCGTCGGGTGTCTGCGACGGGGCGTCCGGATCGTCGAAGTCGGTGACCGCGTCCTGCCGTTCGTAGGTCGCTTCGACCAGCGAGGCGCCATGGGTCGCCGCCTCCAGGGTCTGCGCGACGACGACCGCGATGGGCTGGCCGTAGAAGACGAGTCGATCGACCGGGTGGGCCAGCCGCAGCCCGCCGAAGCCGGTCAGGACGCGCAGGACGCCCGGGTGGCCGAGCGCCGCGTCCACCGAGATGCGGCTCACCGTGCCGCGGGCTGCCGTCCCGTTGACGATCACGCCGTACAACAGGTCTTCGACACGGTGCTCGGCCGAGTAGGTGGCCGCGCCGGTCACCTTGCGGCGGGCGTCGACGCGGGAGAGCGGCTGCCCGACGACGGTGGTCGCCATCACCGTCCTCCGATCGTCATGAGCTGGCGGCGTACGGTCCGTTCGACCAGTCGCACCTTGAAGGCGTTCTCGGACAGCGGTACGGCGCCCTCGGTCGCGAGGGCCGCGGCATCCGTCCACGTCCGGCGCCCCGGCCGCTTGCCGACGAGCGCCTCCTCCACCTTGGGCAGCCGCCACGGAACGGTCGCCACACCGCCGACGGCCACCCTGGCCCCCTGTACCACGCCGTCCCTGATGTCCAGCGCCACCGCCGCGGACGCGAGGGCGAACTCGTACGACTGCCTGTCGCGGACCTTCAGATAACCCGAGCGGCGCGTGTGCGCTCCCGTGGGGACGGTCAGGGAGGTGATGAGTTCGCCCGGCCGGAGAGAGTGCTCGTTCTGGGGCGTGTCCCCTGGGCGGAGGAAGAAGTCCTGGACCGGGATGGAGCGGGTGCCGTCGAGGCTCCGAACCTGGATCACGGCGTCCAGCGCCACGAGGGCGACTGCCAGGTCGGAGGGGTGAGTCGCCACGCAGTGGGTGCTGGTCCCCAGGATCGCCTGCATGCGGTTGTCACCGTGCCGGGCATCGCAACCCGAGCCCGGTTTGCGGCGGTTGCACGCGGAGTGGACGTCCCGGAAGTACGGACAGCGGGGCCGCTGCATGATGTTGCCCCCGATGGAGGCCATGTTGCGCAGCTGGGCCGAGGCGCCGAGTTCGAGGGCCTGCGAGAGGAGGGGGTACGTCGTGCGCACCTCCGGATGCGCGGCGAGCTCGCTCATCCGGACCAGGGAACCGACGTGCAGCCCTTGCCGGGTGACGGTGATGTCCTTGTACGGCAGCCCGTTGATGTCGACCACGTGCGCGGGCCGCTCGACGGTTTCCCGCATGAGGTCGACCAGTGTGGTCCCGCCGGCGATGTAACGGCCGTCGCGGGCCCCGGCGTTGAGCGCGCCGGCGACGGTGGAGACTCGGCTGAAGGTGAAGGGGTACACGCGCTCATGCCTCCTTGGCCGTCTGCTCGATGGCGGAGACGATGTTCGTGTATGCCCCGCACCGGCACAGGTTGCCGCTCATCCACTCGCGGATCTCCTCCCGGGAGCCGGTGTGGCCCTCGGCGATGCAGGCGACGCCCGACATGACCTGCCCCGGCGTGCAATAGCCGCACTGAAGGCCGTCGTGGTCGATGAACGCCTGTTGTAGCGGGTGCAGTTGCTCGCCCCGGGCGAGCCCCTCGATCGTGGTGACGTGCGCGCCCTGGTGCATCACGGCGAAGGTGAGACAGGCGTTCACCCTCCGGTCGTCCACGAGCACCGTGCAGGCTCCGCAGGCGCCCTGGTCGCAGCCCTTCTTCGTGCCGGGGAGGTCCAGGTGCTCGCGGAGGAGGTCGAGGAGTGAGGTGCGGTTGTCGACCCGGGCGGTGCGCTGCTCGCCGTTGACCGTCAGGCGGACGGTGGAGAGCCGCTCGGCCGGCGCGGGTGTGGATGGGGGCAGGCGATCCGAGGTCAGCAGGGGCAGACCGGCCGCCGCGGTCGCCGCCACGACGAAGGTTCGTCGTTTGAGCGTGGTTGCTTCGTCGAACGTTTCCGGCATGCGCGATGCACCCTCCCGGTCGAACGGGTGGAATGTGATGACACCTGGTGTCATCGTAGCAGTGATGACACCAGGTGTCATGGCGACGGCAGCGGCAAGGAGAGGCGTGGCTGTGGCTGTACCTGTGGCTTACGGCGCGAGCGGGGCCGCGACCGCGGCCCTGAGCTCCTCCACGGATTCACGCAGCAGGGCGTGCAGGTCCTGTGTCTCCGGCCCCTCGATCCAGCATGCGCGCGCGGCTCTCCATGCGGCGGCACCCGCCGCGGCGGTCAGGAAGGCGGTCCGCGGCGCGACACCGCGCTCGCACAACGCCTCGGTCACGGCCGCGCTGGTCGCGGCGAACTTGGTCAGCTCCCGTTCCCGAAGCTCCGGGTTGGCCATGATGACGGCTCGGCGACGCCGGGCCTGCGCATGCCCCGTGTTCACCATGTCCACTGCGGCGCCGTACCCCTCCAGGACGACGGCGAGCGGCGAGAGGCCGGCCGGCGCGGCGGCCATGGCGTCGACGATCACCTGGTGGATCCGGGCCGAGAGCGGGAACAGCACTTCGCGCTTGTCGGGGAAGTGACGGAAGAACGTCCGCTTCGTCAGACCGGCCCGCTCGGCGATCTCGGCGACCATGGTGTCCTCGAAGCCGCGCTCCTCGTACAGCTCAAGCGCGGCCCGTGACAGTCGGCCCGCTGCGTCCGGCATCCATCGACCCATGTCACCCATCCTAGTGATGACACTGAATGTCATCGGATACGGCTCTACAGTTGGGCATGTTCCTGACAGGGATGGGGCGCTGCGCCACTCCCATGAACGGCACCACACTCCGAAGGGGGCGATCAGCGCATGACCAAGCCTGAGAGCGCGGGACACGACTACGACGTCGTCATCAGCGGCGCCAGCCTCGCCGGCAGTGCCGCGGCGATCCTGCTCGCTCGACGCGGTGTCCGCGTCGCACTGCTGGAACGCCGCTCGGACCCCGAAGCGTACAAGGTGCTCTGCACCCACTCCCTCACGGCCAACGCCTACCCGGTGCTGGACGAACTCGGCCTCGTTCCCGCTCTGGAGAAGGCGGGAGCCGTCCGCAACCAGGCCCGCTGGTACACCCGTTGGGGATGGATCGAGCCGAGGGCCGCGCCGGCGGGCCCCGAGCTGCCGTACGGGTACAACATCCGGCGCAGCACCCTCGATCCGTTGATCAGGTCCCGTGCGGCGCAGACCCCCGGCGTCGAGCTGCTCCTCGGTCACCAGGTGACCGGGCTGGTCCGGGAAGCCGGGCGCACCGTGGGGGTGCGCACCTCGACACCGCAGGGCGAGCGCGAGATCCGGGCCCGTCTGGTGGTCGGCGCCGATGGCAAGGACTCGGCCGTGGCGAAGTTCGCGGGGGTGCCCGGCCGGCTGCACGAGAACGGGCGGTTCGGCTATCTCGCCCACTTCCGCGATCTCCCGCTGCACGGCGGGATCAGCCACGCCTGGTTCCTCGAGCCCGACATGGCGTACGCGTTTCCCAACGACGACGGGGTGACGGTCGTCGCGGTGCTCCCGGACAAGAAGCGGCTGCCGGCCTTCCGGGAGGACCTGGAAGGCAGCTTCCTCGCGTTCGTCCGGGCCCTGCCCGAGGCGCCGCCCATCGACTCCGCCGAACGCATCACGAAGATCACCGGCACGGTCGACTACCCGCTGCACAGCCGCAAGCCGACCGCTCCGGGCGTCGCGCTCATCGGCGACGCCGCCCTGACCGGCGACCCCTTGTGGGGAGTGGGATGCGGGTGGGCCCTGCAGTCCGCGCAATGGCTGGCCGAAGCGGTCGCCGCGGCCGCGACCGGCCGGGGCGACCTCGACAAGTCGCTCGCGGTGTACGCGCGCAGACACCGGCGGCGGCTGAGCGGCCACCAGCGCATGGCCGCCGACTTCGCCACGTCCCGTCCGTTCAATGCCGGGGAGCGGCTGGTGTTCTCGGCGGCGGCGCGCGATGAAGCGGCGGCGCGGCACATGCACCTGTTCGCATCCCGCCTGATCGGTCCGCTGCGCTTCTTGAACCCCGTGGCACTGGCCAAGGCTTCGGCCGTCAACATCAGGCACCGCACGGGGTCGTGACCCGGGGCGGGGACGATGCCCGGGCAACTGTTCCCTCGACCCCTCCGCCCTCCGGCGGGCCCGCTCAGACGTCCGAGCGGGCGCCCAGGCAGGTCAGGGCGGCCGCCCAGAGGGCGGCCCCGCCCCCGGGGCCGGCCGGAAGGGCGGCGGGGGCGGAGTCCGGGGCGGGGGTGGCGGGGAGCG
>NZ_JBHWBP010000118.1:0-21032 GCF_042735575.1 Streptomyces sp. NPDC059564
GGGCAGAGCCCCCGGCAACGGCGCCGCACGCTCACGGGGTCCGGGCGCAGCCCGGGTAGGGGACCAGCCCCGCGCAGCGGCCACCCGCACGCCGACCCACACCAAGAACCCGGTCGGCAAGAACACCGCATCGGCGGCGATCATCGCCAACGAGAAGAACGGCAACCCCAGCAGCACCGCGATCCCCGCATGCTCCAGCATCATCACCGCCAGCAGCACGTTCTTGACCCGCCGGTTGAACAGCGTGAACGGAAACGCCACCTGCACCGCCACCGTCCCGTACGACAGCAGCAGCACCACCAGCCCGCTCCCCGCGAGCACCCCCGACAGCCCCGGCCACGGGGTGAAGTAGTCCAGCTGGAGCGGGTAGTACAGCGCGGTCCCGTCCTGCCAGCGCGACCCCTGGATCTTGTACCAGCCGGCCGTCGCGTAGATCAGGCACACCTCGGCCATGATCACCAGCATCCCCGCGTTGTGCAGCAGGTTCGCGAGCACGTCGAGGGCGGCCCGCCCCTCACCGGAGCCGGCCCCTTCGCCCTCCCCCTCGTACCGCTCCACCAGCCACCACAGCCCCAGCCCCACCCACACGGTCGCGAAGGCCGAGAGCCATCCCGCGCTGAACCGCCCGCTCACCGCCCCGTACGCGAGCACCGCGCCCAGCACCCCCCACAGCACCGGCCCCGCCGCCCCCGCCGAGGCCGAGCCGCGCAGCCGGGCCCGCCGCGCGTCCAGGGACCACACCTGCGCGCACCGGGTGAGCACCAGGTAGATCGCCATGAGGTGGATGACGTTGTCCCCGCCGTCGCCCATGAACACGCTGCGGTTCTGCAGCGACAGCACGCCCACCATGAAGACGACGGACATCGCCCGCGTCCGCCAGCCCAGCACCAGCAGCGCGCTCGCGGCCAGCGAGACGGCGTAGACGAGCTCGAACCAGACGGTGGACCGCGACCACAGCAGCACGGTGAAGGCGTCGTTGGAGGCGACCAGCCGCTCCGCCAGCTGCCAGCTCCACGGCCCGTCGGGCCCGTACAGCTCGCGGCGGTGCGGGAACTCCCGCAGCAGGAAGAACAGCCAGGTCCCGGCGAAACCGATGCGGACCACTGCGCTCTGGTAGGGCCCCAGCGCCTCTCCCGTGGCCTTGGCGAGCGCCCGTCTCACACGGTCCACCACGGCAGCTCCCGGTAGTACGTCTGGGTGTCGGTCTTCTCGTCGCTCCAGCTCGGCGCGGGTACGGAGCGCGTCGCCGAGCGCAGCTGGATCCGCAGGATCCGGTCGCCCTCGCCGTACACGGGCGCCAGCCGGTTCAGCGCGATGCGCCGCAGGTACTGCTCGGACAGATCGCCGCGCTCCCCGTTCGGCTTGTTCTCCTCGTCGTGGGAGCCGGTGAAGAAGTCCCAGGCGCGCCGGAGCTCGTTCTGTTCCGTGTGGCTGGGCAGCAGGCCGTGCCGGATGGCCGCGCCGTCCT
Source organism: Streptomyces sp. NPDC059564 (assembly GCF_042735575.1). NCBI lineage: Bacteria > Bacillati > Actinomycetota > Actinomycetes > Kitasatosporales > Streptomycetaceae > Streptomyces > Streptomyces sp. NPDC059564. The sequence continues at coordinate 1,469 of NZ_JBHWBP010000118.1, forward strand.
CGGCGGACAGGTCGCGCCAGCCGGCGGTGACGAGCTCGCCCCGCGCCGTGCGGACCTGGGCGCGGACCTCGACGGCGATGTTCTGCTGCAGGGGATTGGGCGCGAAGAGCTTCCAGTTCTGTTCGAATTCGGGGTAGATCCAGCCGTCGACCACGTCCGCGTGCCGCTTGCTGACCGTGTTGGCCGGGGCGACGTGGAGGAAGACGAGCGCCAGGTGGGTGCAGGCGGCGACGGCCACGACCGCCAGCGCGAGGGCGGCGACGACCCGGTACGGGGCGGACAGACCCGCGATCCCGGGTGCGCGGGCCGCCGCGCGGGGCTCCCCGGCACCCCGCGGAAGGTCTCCTTCCGCAGGCTCGTGCTCGTTCGAATCCATCCCGCCCCGATCATCCCGTGTCCACAGGGTTGCCCACAGAGGTTGACACCCTACGGGCCGCCGTCTCACCATTGAAGAGGATGAACCGAACGATCGGTCGGTCGGGCGGACGGAACACTCTGACAGGGGACCGGGATGGTCGCAGTGACCCCGGAAACGGGCACGTCAGGCACCGCGGACACGCAGTCCGGGGACCTCGGAGCGCAGCTCCGGGCCTCCTTCGACGCTGCCGTGGCGGCGGACGAGCGCGTGGAGCCGCGCGACTGGATGCCCGACGAATACCGCGCCTCCCTGGTCCGCCAGATGGCCCAGCACGCCCACTCCGAGATCATCGGCATGCAGCCCGAGGCCAACTGGATCACCCGCGCGCCCTCCCTGCGCCGCAAGGCGATCCTGATGGCCAAGGTGCAGGACGAGGCCGGGCACGGCCTCTACCTCTACAGCGCGGCGGAGACCCTCGGCACCAGCCGCGACGAGCTGCTCGACAAGCTGCACTCGGGGAAGCAGAAGTACTCCTCGATCTTCAACTACCCCACCCTGACCTGGGCGGACGTCGGCGCCATCGGCTGGCTCGTGGACGGCGCGGCGATCACCAACCAGGTCCCGATCTGCCGCTGCTCGTACGGTCCCTACGCCCGCGCGATGGTCCGGATCTGCAAGGAGGAGTCCTTCCACCAGCGCCAGGGGTACGAGCTGCTCCTCGCGCTCTCCCGGGGCACCGAGGCCCAGCACGCCATGGCCCAGGACGCCGTCGACCGCTGGTGGTGGCCGTCGCTGATGATGTTCGGCCCGCCGGACGACGAGTCGGCGCACTCGGCGCAGTCGATGGCCTGGCGGATCAAGCGGCATTCCAACGACGAGCTGCGCCAGCGCTTCGTCGACATAGCGGTCCCGCAGGCCGAGTCGCTGGGCCTGACCCTGCCCGACCCGGACCTGAAGTGGAACGAGGAGCGCGGCCACCACGACTTCGGCGCCATCGACTGGGCCGAGTTCTGGGACGTCCTCAAGGGCAACGGCCCCTGCAACGAACAGCGGATCAACCAGCGGCGCTCGGCGCACGAGGAAGGCGCCTGGGTCCGCGAGGCGGCCGCGGCGTACGCCGAGAAGCGCGCGTCGGCCGAACAGCGCGTATCAGCCGAACAGCGCGCAGCAGCCGTACAGCACACCGGCACCGGACGAGAGGTACAGGCATGACGCAGAACTGGCCCCTGTGGGAGGTGTTCGTGCGCTCGCGCCGCGGCCTCTCGCACACGCACGCGGGCAGCCTGCACGCTCCCGACGCCGAGATGGCCCTGCGCAACGCGCGTGACCTCTACACGCGGCGCGGCGAAGGCATCTCGATCTGGGTCGTGCCCTCCACCGAGATCGTCGCCTCCTCGCCGGACGAGCGGGACCCGTTCTTCGCCCCGTCCGCCGACAAGCCCTACCGGCACCCCACCTTCTACGAAATCCCCGAGGGGGTGCGCCACCTGTGAGCAGCACCGGCACCCAGGCCACCACCGCAGAGACCGCCACCGCGACGGCGGCCGTCCTCGCCCTCGGCGACGACGCGCTGATCCTCTCCCACCGCCTCGGCGAATGGGCGGGCCACGCCCCCGTCCTGGAGGAGGAGGTCGCGCTCGCCAACATCGCGCTCGACCTGCTCGGACAGGCCCGCGTCCTGCTGTCCATGGCGGGCGACGAGGACGAGCTGGCCTTCCTGCGCGAGGAGCGCTCCTTCCGCAACCTGCAGCTGGTCGAGCAGCCGAACGGCGACTTCGCCCACACCATCGCCCGGCAGCTCTACTTCTCCCTCTACCAGCACGAGCTGTACGGGGAACTCGCCACCGGGAACGGCCCGTTCGCCCCGCTGGCGGCCAAGGCCGTGAAGGAGACCGCCTACCACCGGGACCACGCCGAGCAGTGGACGCGGCGGCTCGGCGACGGCACCGAGGAGAGCCGCTCCCGCATGCGGACCGCGCTCGACGCGCTGTGGAAGTACACCGGGGAGATGTTCCAGCCCGTCGAGGGGCTGGAGGTCGACCTGGCCGCCCTCGAAGCCCGCTGGCTGGCCGCGCTGGGCGGCGTACTCGAACCCCTCGGGCTCGCCCTGCCCGAGGGACCGCGTACGGGTGCCTGGGCCGCCGGAGCGGGCCGTCAGGGCCTGCACACCGAGCCGTTCGGGCGACTGCTCGCGGAGATGCAGCACCTGCACCGCAGCCACCCGGGGGCGTCGTGGTGACCGCCGCGCAGACCCGTCTGGAGGCGGAGCTGGCCGAGCTGGCGGGCTCCGTCCCCGACCCGGAGCTGCCCGTGCTCACCCTCGCCGAGCTCGGCGTGATGCGCGGGGTGCGGATGCACGAGGACGGCCACGTGGAGGTCACCCTCACCCCCACCTACACCGGCTGCCCGGCCATCGAGGCCATGTCCGCCGACATCGAGCGGGTCCTGACCGGCCACGGCATACCCCTGGTGCGGGTGACGACCGTCCTGTCCCCCGCCTGGTCGACGGACGACATCACGGCCGAGGGCCGCCGCAAGCTGGCCGAGTTCGGCATCGCCCCGCCCCGCCCGCACGCGGCCGGCGGAGCGGTTCCGCTCACCCTGTCCGTCCGCTGCCCGAACTGCGGCTCCACCGACACCGAGCTGCTCAGCCGTTTCTCCTCCACCGCGTGCAAGGCGCTGCGCCGCTGCGTCGCCTGCCGCGAACCGTTCGACCACTTCAAGGAGCTGTAGATGGCCGTGTCAGTGCCCCAGGCCCCTGCCGGCCCCGCGCGCCCCGCACGCCACGGCGCGTTCCACCCGCTGACGGTGTCGGCGGTCGACCGGCTGACGGACGACTCGGTGGCGCTGACCCTGTCCGTGCCCGAGGAGCTGCGCGCCGAGTACCGGCACGCCCCCGGCCAGCACCTCACGCTGCGCCGGACCGGCACCGAGGGCGCGGAGGTCCGCCGCACCTACTCGATCTGCTCCCCCGCCCCGGCCGCCGACGGCCCGGGACCGGCGTGGCTGCGCGTCGGCGTACGGCTGGTGGAGGGCGGCGAGTTCTCCACGTTCGCGCACAAGGAGATCGCCGCCGGGGACGTGCTGGACGTGATGGTCCCGGCCGGGCGGTTCGTGCTGGACCCGGCCGCGGCCCCGGCGGGCGCCCACTACGCGGCGATCGTCGGCGGCAGCGGGATCACCCCGGTCCTGTCCATCGCCGCCTCCCTGCTGGCGGCCCGGCCCGATGCCCGGTTCTGCCTGGTGCGCGGCGACCGCACGGCCGCGTCGACGATGTTCCTGGACGAGGTCGCCGACCTCAAGGACCGCTACCCCGACCGCTTCCAGCTGGTCACCGCCCTCTCCCGGGAGGAGCAGGAGGCCGGACTGCCGTCCGGGCGGCTCGACGAGGCACGGCTGACGTCCCTGCTGCCCGCGCTGCTGCCGGTCACCGAGGTGACGGGCTGGTTCCTGTGCGGGCCGTACGGGCTGGTGGAGGGCGCGGAGCGGGCCCTGGGCACGCTCGGCGTCGTACGGACCCGGGTGCACGAGGAGATCTTCCACGTCGAGGACACCGCCGCGTCTGCCCCCGCCCGGGCCGAGGCGCCCGCCCACGGCCGGGTCACCGCCCGGCTCGACGGCCGCTCGGGCACCTGGCCGGTGCAGGACGGCGAGTCGCTGCTCGACGCCGTGCTGCGGGGCCGCGCGGACGCCCCGTACGCCTGCAAGGGCGGGGTGTGCGGCACGTGCCGGGCGTTCCTGGTGACGGGCGAGGTGCGGATGGAGCGCAACTTCGCCCTGGAGGAGGACGAGACGGAAGCCGGGTTCGTGCTGGCCTGCCAGTCCCATGCGGTGTCCGAGGAAGTGGAGATCGACTTCGACCGCTGACCCGCCTGCGGCTGTGCTTTTCCCCCGCCGTGTTCTATCTTGACGCACCGTCAGATCGATCTGAACGGGTCGGGATACGACCGGGATCCGGTGCGCGCGGGAGGACAGGCAGTGGACTTCACCTTCACCGAGGAACAGCAGGCCGCCGTCGAGGCGGCCAAGGCCGTCTTCGCGGACGTCGCCCCCGACCGCGTGCCCAGCCCCGCGCTGACACCGGGCGCCGTCGCGGAGGAGTTCGACCGGCCGCTGTGGGCCAAGCTCGCCGGCTCCGACCTGCTGAGCCTCGTCCTCGACGAGGAACACGGCGGAGCCGGCCTCGACGCCATCGCCCTGTGCCTCGTCCTGCGCGAAGCGGCGCGGGTCCTGGCCCGGGTGCCGCTGCTGGAGCACTGCGCCACGGCCATGGCCGTCCAGTCCCACGGCTCCCCCGAGCTGGCCGCCGCCCTGCTGCCCGGCGCGGGCCGCGGCACGCTCGTCCTGACCGTCGCCGCCCACGGCCGCACCGGCCACGATCCGGCCGAACTCGCCGTCACCGCACGCCGCGAGGAGGGCGACTGGATCCTCGACGGGGTCCAGACCTCCGTCCCGTGGGGCCACAGCTGCGACTGGATCGCGGTACCCGCCCACGACGGGCAGGGGGTAGCCGTCCTCGCGCTCGTCCCGCGCGTCACCGACGGGCTCGCGCTCGCCGACCAGTACTCCACCAGCGGGGAGCGCCTCGCCGAGATCACCCTGGACGGGGTCCGCGTCCCCGCCGCCCACCTGATCGACGCCCCCGGCGCCTGGGAGCGGCTCCGCCAGCTCCTGGCCACCGGCACCTGCGCCCTCGCGCTCGGCCTCGGCGAGAACGTCCTCACCATGACCAGCCAGTACACGAGCAAGCGCGAGCAGTTCGGCTTCCCGGTGGCGACCTTCCAGGCCGTCGCGGTCCAGGCCGCCGACCGCTACATCGACCTGCGCGCGATGGAAGTGACCCTCTGGCAGGCCGCCTGGCGGCTCGACGCCGCCACCGGCGGCGCGGGCGGCCCGCTGCCCAGCGCGGGCGACGTCGCCGTAGCCAAGATCTGGGCCTCGGAGGGCGTACGCAGGGTCGTGCAGACCGCGCAACACCTCCACGGCGGCTTCGGCGCCGACACGGACTACCCGCTGCACCGCTACCACGCCTGGGCCAAGCAGCTGGAGCTCCAGCTGGGCCCGGCCGCGGCGCACGAGGAGGCGCTGGGCGACCTGCTGGCCGCCCACCCCCTCGCGTAAGGGCCCCTAGAGCACGAAGGCCGGGTTCCCGTTGTCCGTCACCATCGGGCGCCCGGCGCTCTCCCACGCCTGCATCCCGCCGTCGATGTTCACGGCGTCGATCTCCTGGCGCACCAGGTACTGGGTCACCTGCGCGGAGCGCCCGCCGACCCGGCACATCACGTGGACCTTGCGGCCGTCCTCGATGGCCTCCGTCAGCTCACCGAAGCGGGCCACGAAGTCGCTCATCGGGATGTGCAGCGCACCCTCGACGTGCCCGGCCGCCCATTCGTCGTCCTCACGGACGTCCAGGACAAAGCCTTCGGCGGGCACCGCTGCGGCGTCCACCGAGGGGAGCGGTCCGAGGTTCATAACTGTCGCCTTCTCTCTTCGCGGGTCTCGCCCGTCAACCTATCCGACCCCGTCTCAGACGGTGCCGAAGTCCGCCAGCTCCGCCTCGCGCTCGGCGACCTGCGCGAGCAGCTGCTCCGCGATCTCCTCCAGCAGCCGGTCGGGGTCGTCCGGAGCCATCCGCAGCATCGCCCCGATGGCGCTGTCCTCCAGCTCCTTGGCGACCACCGACAGCAGCTCCTTGCGGCGCGCCAGCCACTCCAGCCGGGCGTACAGCTCCTCGCTCTCGCTCGGCCGCACGGCCTCCGGCGCCGGGCCTGCCGCCCACTCCTCGGCCAGCTCCCGCAGCAGCGCTTCCTCGCCCCGCCCGTACGCGGCGTTGACCCGCGCGATGAAGGCGTCGCGGCGGGCCCGCTCGTCCTCGTCCTGGGCCAGGTCCGGGTGCGCCTGGCGGACCAGCTCCCGGTACAGCCGGCGGACCTCCTCCGAGGGCCGTACCCGCTCCGGCGGCCTCACGGACCGGTCGGTGAGCATGGCGGCCGCGTCATCGGAGATCCCGTCGGAGTCCATCCAGTCGTGGAAGAGCTCCTCCACCCCGGGCATCGGCATGACCAGCGCCCGCGCCTCACGGGCCAGGCGCAGGTCCTCGGGATCGCCGCTGCGGGCCGCCTTCGCCTCGGCGATCAGCGCGTCCAGCTCGTCGAGCCGGGAGTACATCGGCCCGAGCTTCTGGTGGTGCAGCCGGGAGAAGTTCTCGACCTCCACCCGGAAGGTCTCCACGGCGATCTCGAACTCGATCAGCGCCTGCTCGGCGACCCGTACGGCCCGGTCGAGCCGCGCCTCGGGCCGCTCGTCGCGGGAGGCGGCGGGCTCTTCGGGAACTGTCTGCTCGGTCTGCTCGCTCACCCGGCCAGCCTACGGCCAGCTCGGCTCGCCATGTTTCACGTGAAACACAGCTCACGTGAAACACGGCACACGGCACACGTCAGACCCCGGACTCCGCCGCGATCCGCCCCGACTTCACCGCCGCCACCAGGTCCGCGTGGTCGGCCTCGCTGCGGTCGGCGTAGGCCACGGCGAAGGTGGCCATGGCCTCGTCCAGCTCCTCGCTCTTCCCGCAGTACCCCGCCAGCAGCCGCGGATCCGCGCTGTGGGCGTGCGCCCGGGCCAGCAGGGCTCCGGTCATCCGGCCGTAGTCGTCGAGCTGGTCGACGGCCAGCGCCGCCGGGTCCACACTGCCCTTGCGGTTGCGGAACTGGCGCACCTGGAAGGGCCTGCCCTCCACCGTGGTCCAGCCCAGCAGGATGTCGGAGACCACCTGCATCATCTTCTGCCCGGCCACCACCCGCCGGCCCTCGTGCTCCTCCTGCGGCGCGTGGAAGCCCAGCCCCGGCAGGTGCGGCAGCAGCACCGACGGCCGCGCCTCCTTCACCTGGAGCACCAGCGGCTCTCCGCGGTGGTCCAGCAGCAGCACCACGTACGAGCGGGTGCCCACGCTGCCGGTGCCCACCACCCGGAAGGCCACGTCGTGGAGGGCGTACCGGGCCAGCAGCGGCAGCCGGTCCCCGGAGAGGGTCTTCAGGTACGGGCCCAGCGAGGCGGCCACGGCGGCGGCCTCACCGTCGCCGACCCGGCGCAGCACGGGCAGCGCGTCCACGAACTGGCGGACGCCGTCCTCCCCGGCCCGGGTCGACTTGGCGGCGAACCGGGCGGAGGTGTTGTTGCGGGCCTTCTCCGAGACCCGCTCCAGCGTGCCCAGCAGGTCCCGCGCGTCGGTGTGCGAGACGAGTTCCTCGTCGGCGATGGCGTTCCACGCGTCCAGGGCGGGCAGCTTGGCCAGCAGCCGCATGGTGCGCCGGTACGCGCCGACCGTGTCCCGCGCCGCCGCCCGGCAGGTGTCCTCGTCGGCGCCCGCCACGCGCCCGGCCAGCACCAGTGAGGTCGCGAGCCGCTTCACGTCCCACTCCCACGGACCGAACACGGTCTCGTCGAAGTCGTTGAGGTCGATGACGAGCCGGCCGCGCGCGTCCCCGTACAGGCCGAAGTTGGCCGCGTGGGCGTCGCCGCAGATCTGGGCGCCCACGCCGGTGACCGGTCCGCCCGACAGGTCGTGGGCCATCAGTCCGGCCGCTCCGCGCAGGAACGCGAAGGGGTTGGCGGCCATCCGGCCCACCCGTATCGGGGTCAGCTCGGCGACCCGGCCGACATTGGACTCCTCCACCGCGCGCACCGCGTCCGGGCGTCCGGCGGGCGCCTCGAAGTGCGCGTGCGCCGCGCGCGGCACCCGTGCCCGCAGCGCCTTCCCGGCCTCCTTCGGCGAGCCCGGCACGGACCGGGGCGCGAAACCGTCGACGCGCGGGATCCGCACGCCCGGTTCCGCCGCCGCGTCCACCGCGACCGCGCCCACACCCGCATCCACACCCGCCGCGTCGACCGCGTACTGCTTCGGTACCGTCACCATTCGCGCTGCCCCCGCACTTTCGCGCCACGCCGGCCTCGTTCGCCGAGCCGATCAAGTCGGCCCCGACCGTATCTAGAGCCCGGCGTCCCTGGCCAGCAGGGCCGCCTGAACGCGGTTCTCGCACTCCAGCTTCGCCAGGATCCGGCTCACGTACGTCTTCACCGTCGCCTCGCTCATGTGCAGCCGCCGGCCCGCGTCCGCGTTGGACAGGCCCTCGCCCAGCAGGGCCAGCACCCCGCGCTCCCGCTCGCTCAGCTCCGCGACCCGCCGCCGGGCCGCCTCGCCGCGTCCCGCGCCCCGGCCGGTGGCCAGCTGGTCCACGACGTGCCGGGTCGCGGCGGGCGAGAGGTAGGCGTCCCCGGCCGCGGCCGCCCGGACCGCTCCGATCAGCTCGCCCGGCGCCGAGTCCTTCAGCAGGAACCCCGCACCGCCCTCGCTCAGGGCCCGCAGCACGTTCTCCTTCTCCCCGAAGGTGGTCAGGATCAGGGCCCGTACGCCCGGCACCGCCCGCCCCAGCTCGCCCAGCGCGGTCAGTCCGTCCATCACCGGCATCTGGATGTCCAGCAGCACCACGTCCGGGGCGTGCGAGCGGGCCAGCTCCACCGCCTCCCGGCCGTTGGACCCCTCCGCGACGACTTCGATGTCCGGCGCCGAGGTCAGGATCATCCTGATCCCGGCCCGGATCAGCGGCTCGTCGTCAGCGATCACCACTCTGATCACCTTGGCTGTCACCCGCGCTCCTACTGCTTGACCTCGTACGCCTGCTTCTCCACGAGCTTGCCGTCCCGGAAGCAGAAGCGGAAAACGGAGTCGTTGGTGAATTCCGACGAGTCCTCCGACGACAGCAGGGCCAGGCAGTCCGCGCCCGCCGGCTTCGGCGGTCCCTTGCGGTCCAGCCCGTCCGTCAGGACGCTGTCGCCGTCCGGCAGCCGGTCGCGGACCGCCTGCTCGGAGTCGCCCACGTGCACGGCGTCGTACTCCTCCTTGCCGATCATCGCCTTGTTCGCGGAGCCCACGATCAGCGCCACCCCGGCCCCGAGCACGATGAGCAGCAGCACCACCGCCGCGACGGCGATCCCGCAGCCCATCGCGATGCCGCCGGTCCGGCTGCGCACCGGCACGGCCAGCTCGCGGTCCACCGCCGCCCAGTCCATCGGGGGCGCCGTGCGCCGCACCGAGGCGCGCGCCTGGGACCGCTGCCCGAAGTCGTCGGCGACGTCCTCGGCGGCCCCGGCCGGCTCCGTTCCGTACGGCAGCACCCCGGCGACCCGGAAGCCGCCGCCCTCGACCGCGCCCGCGTGGACCATGCCGCCGACCAGCCGGGCCCGCTCGCGCAGCCCGGTCAGCCCCTGTCCGCCGGAGACCACCTCGCCCGTTCCCGGGCCGGCCGCCGGGCCGTTGGCGATCTCCACCACCAGCGAGTCGTCCTCGTAGCGCAGTTCCACGGTGATCGCCGACCCGGGCGCGTGCTTGTAGGCGTTGGTCAGCGCCTCCTGCACGATCCGGTACGCCGCGTGGTCGCAGGCCGCGACCAGCGGCCGGGGGCGGCCCGCCGCGGCGAGCCGTACGTCGGTCCCCGCGGCCCGCGCCGCGTCCACGATGCCCGCGATCCCGGCCACCCCGCGCGCCGCCGGCTGCGCCTCCTCGACCGGGGCCGGCGCCTCCACCCCGTCCCGGAGGATCCCGACGACCTCGCGCAGCTCGTGCATCGCCGCGACCGAGGCCTGCCGCAGCACGCCGACGGCCTCGCGCTGGCGGTCGGTCAGCGCCGGGTCCACCTCCAGCGCCCCGGTGTGCACCGAGATCAGCGCGAGCTGGTGGCCGAGGCTGTCGTGCATGTCCTGGGCGATCCGCTGCCGCTCGCGGAGCCGGGCCTGCCCAGCCACCATCGTCCGCTCGCGCAGCAGTTGGTCGTTGCGTTCCTGGAGCGCGCTGAGCAGGGTCCGGCGCTGGTACCAGTACCGGCTGGCCAGACCGGGCATGACGGTGGCCGCGAGGAACAGCAGGGTGGAGAAGACGATGACCAGCAGGGGCCGCATCTGCGTCCACTGGTCGAACAGGCTGAGCCCGACCTCGGCGAGGAAGGCCAGTACGAAGGCGCCCAGCGCCCGGCCCACGCCGACGATCCTCCGGCCCGCGGACCAGCCCAGCACGATCGTCACGAGGAACACACCGGGCAGGAAGGCGCTCGCCGCGGCCCCCAGGACCAGCGTGGTCGCCGGCAGCCTGCGCCGCAGCAGCGTCAGCGTCACCACGGCCACCACGCCGAGGACCATCTTCTGCCCGGAGCTGTTGCTGAGTTCATCGACGCCGAGGCCGAGCACGGCCAGCACCGCGGCGATCGTCAGGTCCCCCGCGAACGCGCGCCGGGACCAGGGCTCGGCCCCCTTCAGCCGCTCCCAGCCCGCTCGCACTCCCGCCTTGGCATCCACGCGCCCGACCCTAGACACCCGCGCCCCCGCCGGACCTCCTCCTTTCGTCGCGCCCCACCCAACGAAAGTCGCCCCTGCGCCCGCTCAGCTCGCGCTCATGCCCCGTTCCGGCCACTGACCGGCTTCCGCGTACATCGCGTTGATCTTCCTCGACGCCTTCAGGAAGGTGTGGTCCACCAGACCGTCGTCGGCGACCGGGGTACCGGGCCCCTTCGCCACGGTCAGCCGCCGCGAGAAGGCACCGGGATCGTCCCCGAACTCGTAGCGAACCGCTGTCGAGTTCTCGGCGACCTTCCGGAAACGAACGAGCGCAGCCATCGTTCACCCACCCCCTGGACATGCGAGAAGCCCCGATCCGGATTCCGGATCGGGGCTTCCCCGATGTGGGCGAGGGGGGATTTGAACCCCCACGTCCCGAAGGACACTGGCACCTGAAGCCAGCGCGTCTGCCGTTCCGCCACTCGCCCGAGCAGCTCCCCAGTGGACTTCCCTTGCGGGCTGTTCCCCTGGCGACGAACGAAAGATTAGCACGTCATCCGGGGTGGATTCACATCCCTTTCCGGGGCCCCGCGCACGGTGGCCGGGGCGGCCCCTCCCGGACTCCCCTCCGGGTGCGGGACACTGTCCCAGGAGCACCCCTACGATCCCTTGTGAGGACCAACACTCCTGCACACGGGACCGAAGGGGAACCAGCCGAATCCGCCACGCGTGGATACGATCAGTAAGCAGTACAGGGCGACAACGACGGAGGAGGTGCCCCATGGGAGTTCTGAAGCGGTTCGAGCAGCGACTCGAAGGTCTGGTGAACGGCACCTTCGCCAAGGTGTTCAAGTCCGAGGTCCAGCCGGTGGAGATCGCCGGCGCCCTCCAGCGGGAGTGCGACAACAACGCCACCATCTGGAACCGCGAGCGGACCGTCGTTCCCAACGACTTCATCGTGGAGCTCAGCTCGGGAGACTACGAGCGCCTCAGCCCTTACTCCGGCCAGCTCGGCGACGAGCTCGCGGGCCTCGTCCGCGACTACGCCAAGCAGCAGCGCTACAGCTTCATGGGCCCCATCAAGGTCCACTTGGAGAAGGCGGACGACCTCGACACCGGTCTGTACCGGGTCCGCAGTCGTACCCTCGCCTCCAGCACCTCCCAGGAGGCGCCGCAGTCCCCGCAGGGCCCGCAGCAGGGCGGTTACGGCTACCCGCCGGTCGCCGCCCCGCCCATGCCCTCCGGCCCGCCTCCGGGCGGACCCGGCGCCCGCCCGGGCGGCGCTCCCGTACCTCCCGGCGCACCCGGCACCACGCGCCGCTGGATCGAGATCAACGGCACCCGCCACCAGATCTCGCGCCCCACGCTCGTACTCGGCCGAAGCACCGAGGCCGATGTGCGGATCGACGACCCCGGCGTATCGCGCCGGCACTGTGAGATCCGGACCGGAACACCCCCGACGATCCAGGATCTCGGGTCCACCAACGGCATCGTGGTGGACGGGCAGCACACCACCCGCGCTACGCTCCGCGACGGCTCGCGGATCGTCGTGGGCAGCACCACCATCATTTACCGGCAAGCCGAAGGGTGAAGCGGGGGCAATGTCAGAGCTGACCCTGACGGTCATGCGGTTGGGTTTCCTGGCCGTTCTGTGGCTGTTCGTCATCGTGGCCGTTCAGGTCATCCGCAGCGATCTCTTCGGTACGAGAGTCACGCAACGCGGCTCCCGCCGCGGCGGCGCGACCAGCGCCCCGCAGCAGACGGGGCGGCAGTCCGCGCCACCCCAGCAGCGCCAGCGCCGGGGTGCGCCGACCAAGCTGGTCGTCTCCGAGGGGACCCTCACGGGAACCACGGTGGCCCTCGCCGGCCAGACGATCACGCTGGGCCGCGCCCACGACTCGACGATCGTGCTGGACGACGACTACGCGTCCAGCAGGCATGCCAGGATCTACCCCGACCGTGACGGCCAGTGGATCGTCGAGGATCTCGGGTCCACGAACGGCACCTATCTCGACCGGACCCGGCTGACCACCCCGACGCCCATTCCGCCGGGCGCCCCGATCCGCATCGGCAAGACCGTCATCGAGCTGCGGAAGTAGTACGAGAATGAGCGAGCGGAGCGAGCGAGCCGCGGCGGTCCGTCCCACCGGGGACCCGGACCCGAGCGCGCTCCCGACCGGAGGGTGGGCAGTGTGGCTCGAGACCGGTTGTACCCCGAGGCATCGTCGACAGGGCAGGTGCGCATGAGTCTGTCCCTGCGGTTCGCCGCCGGATCGCACAAGGGGATGATCCGCGAGGGCAACGAGGACTCCGGCTACGCCGGTCCCCGGCTCCTCGCCGTCGCCGACGGCATGGGCGGCCAGGCCGCCGGCGAGGTCGCCAGCTCCGAGGTCATTTCCTCCCTCGTGCAGCTCGACGACGACGTCCCGGGCTCCGACATCCTCACCTCGCTCGCCACCGCGGTGGCGCGCGCCAACGACCAGCTGCGCGTGATGGTCGAAGAGGACCCCCAGCTCGAAGGCATGGGCACCACGCTCACCGCCCTCCTGTGGACCGGCCAGCGGCTCGGACTCGTCCACGTCGGCGACTCCCGCGCCTACCTGCTCCGCGACGGCGTCCTCACCCAGATCACGCAGGACCACACCTGGGTGCAGCGCCTCGTCGACGAGGGCCGGATCACCGAAGAGGAAGCCACCACCCACCCGCAGCGCTCCCTCCTCATGCGGGCGCTCGGCAGCGGCGACGTCGTCGAGCCCGACCTCTCCATCCGCGAGGTCCGCGCCGGCGACCGCTACCTGATCTGCTCCGACGGGCTCTCCGGCGTCGTCTCCCACCAGACCCTGGAAGAGACCCTCGCCGACTACCACGGCCCGCACGAGACCGTGCAGACGCTGATCCAGCTGGCGCTGCGCGGCGGCGGCCCGGACAACATCACCTGCATCGTCGCCGACGTCCTCGACACCGACAGCGGCGACACCCTCGCCGCCCAGCTGAGCGACACCCCGGTCGTCATCGGCGCGGTCGCCGAGAACCAGCACCAGCTCTTCGACGGCAACGCCATGCAGACGCCGGCCGGCCGCGCCTCGGGACTCGGCCGCCAGGCCGCACCGCCCGCGGGCGCCTTCGGCCCTCCCGGCAGCGGCGAGGCCCCCGGCTACGGCTACCCCGACCAGGGCCAGGGCCAGGGCGGCGGCGCGTACGGCAGCTTCGGCGAAGCCGACGGCTACGAGGCCGAGGCCCCGTACGAGGACACGTACGACCACCCGCGCAGGCGGCGCAGCAAAGGGCGCAAGTGGACCACGCGCACGCTGATCCTGCTGCTGGTGGCCGGTGTCGTCGGCGGCGGGCTGTACGCCGCGCACCGCTGGACGCAGACGCAGTACTACGTCGGCGTCAAGGGCGACCACGTCGCGCTGTACCGCGGCATCAGCCAGAACCTGGCCTGGATCCACCTCTCGCAGGTGGATACGGATCACCCCGAGATCGAACTGAAGTACCTGCCGTCCTTCAAGCGCAAGCAGGTCGAGGCCACGATCAGCGAAAGCAGCATCGACGGGGCCCGCAAGAAGATCGATGATCTCGGCACCCAGGTCTCCGCCTGCAAGAAGGACGAAGCCCGCCGCGCCGCGGAAGCGCAGAACAACCAGACGCCCGGCCCCAGCCTGACTCCCGCGGAGCAAGCTCTCGTCGGCCAGTGCGAAAAGCAGTAGACATACGCGGGCACAGGGGGCCTGCCACACCATGAGCGTTGTCACCAACACGACCACCATCGGCGCCATCGAGGCGCCGAGCCGGCGGAACACCGAGCTCCTGCTGCTCGCCTTCGCCGTGGTCATCCCGATCTTCGCCTACGCCAACGTGGGTCTGGCGATCCACGGCGAGCTGCCCCCGGGCATGTTCCTCTACGGGCTCGGCTTCGCCGTCCTCGCCGGGATCGCCCACCTCGTCGTGCGGCGCTACGCCAAGTACGCCGATCCGCTGCTGCTGCCGATCGCCACCCTGCTCAACGGGCTGGGCGTCGTCCTGATCTGGCGGCTCGACCAGTCCGAGCGGCTGCAGAACCTGGCCAAGCGCAGCTTCGGCGTCTTCTCGGAGTCCGCTCCGCGGCAGATGATGTACACGGGGCTGGCCATCGCCCTGTTCGCGGTCGTGCTGCTGGTCCTCAAGGACCACCGCGTGCTCCAGCGGTTCACGTACATCTCCATGGCGGGCGCGCTGATCCTGCTGATCCTGCCGGTCGTCCCGGGCCTGGGCGCGGACGTCTTCGGCGCCAAGATCTGGATCAGCGTCGGCGGTTTCTCCATCCAGCCCGGTGAGTTCGCGAAGATCGTCATCGCCATCTTCTTCGCCGGCTACCTGATGGTGAAGCGCGACGCCCTGGCCCTGGCCAGCCGCCGTTTCATGGGTCTCTACCTGCCGCGCGGCCGCGACCTCGGCCCGATCCTGATGATCTGGGCGGTGTCCCTGCTCGTCCTCGTCTTCGAGAACGACCTCGGCACCTCGCTGCTCTTCTTCGGCATGTTCGTGATCATGCTGTACGTGGCCACCGAGCGCACCAGCTGGATCGTCATCGGCCTGCTGATGTCGGTGGGCGGCGCCGTCGTGGTCGGCACCTTCGCCAGCCACGTCAAGGTCCGCGTCACCGCCTGGCTGGACCCGTTCGCCTGCTACAGCACCTCCGGCGCCTGTGAGCAGGTCGGCCAGTCGATCATGAGCTTCGGTTCCGGCGGGGTCCTCGGCACCGGCTGGGGGCAGGGCAACTCCGACCTGATCGGGTTCGCCGCCAACTCCGACTTCATCTTCTCCACCGTCGGCGAGGAGCTCGGCCTCACCGGCGTCATGGCCTTCCTCCTGCTCTACGGGCTGATCATCGAGCGGGGCGTCCGCACCGCCCTCGCCGCCCGCGACCCCTTCGGCAAGCTGTTCGCCGTCGGGCTCTCCGGCGCCTTCGCCCTGCAGATCTTCGTCGTCGCCGGCGGAGTCATGGGCCTCATCCCCCTCACCGGCATGACCATGCCCTTCCTCGCCTCCGGCGGTTCCTCCGTCCTCGCGAACTGGGTGCTCATCGCCATCCTCATCCGGATCAGCGACACCGCACGCCGCCCGGCCCCGGCCCCCGCCCCGTCCCCCGACTCCGAGATGACCCAGGTGGTCCGCCCGTCATGAACAAGCCCCTGCGCCGCATCTCGCTGTTCTGCGGGCTGCTCGTCCTCGCGCTGCTGATCCGGACCAACTGGCTGCAGTACGTGCAGGCCGAGGACCTCAGCACCCGCAAGGAGAACCGCCGGGTCCAGATCGCCCAGTACGCCACCGAGCGCGGCAACATCATCGTGCAGGGCCAGCCCATCACCGGCTCCGCCGTGACCGACGGCAGCGACTACAAGTACAAGCGGACGTACCTCGACGGCCCCCTGTGGGCGCCCGTCACCGGATACGCCTCGCAGGCCTTCGGCTCCACGCAGCTGGAGTCCCTCGACGACGGCATCCTCACCGGCAACGACGACCGGCTGTTCTTCGACCGCACGATCGGCATGTTCACCGGCGAGAAGAAGCAGGGCGGCAACGTCGTCACCACCCTGAACGCCGCCGCGCAGAAGGCCGCGTACGACAAGCTGGGCTCCAAGAAGGGCGCCGTCGCCGCGATCGACCCGAGCACCGGCGCGATCCTGGCCCTGGTCAGCACCCCCTCCTACGACCCGTCCACCTTCGCCGGGAACTCCAAGGCCGACGAGAAGGCCTGGGTCTCGCTGAAGGACAGCGAGGACAAGAACCTCGTCAACCGCGCGCTGCGCGAGACCTACCCGCCGGGCTCCACCTTCAAGGTGGTCACGGCCGCCGCCGCACTGGAGAACGGCGTGGTGAGCGACATCAACGCCCCCACGGACACCCCCGAGCCGTACATCCTGCCGGGTACGAAGACCCCGATGGTCAACCACGCGAGCGGCTGCGAGAAGGCGACCCTGAACTTCGCGCTCCAGGTCTCCTGCAACTCCGTCTTCGCGAACATGGGTGACAAGGTCGGCCGCGACAAGATGGTCGAGACCGCCCAGAAGTTCGGCTTCAACAACGACAAGATCGACGTCCCGGTCCGCGCCTTCGCGAGCGTCTACGACAAGACCATGGGCAAGGACGGCAACGCCCAGAGCGCCATCGGCCAGTTCAACACCGCCGCCACCCCGCTCCAGATGGCCATGGTCACCGCGGCCATCGCGAACGACGGCAAGCTGATGAAGCCGTACATGGTCGACCAGCTGACCGCGCCCAACCTCGACATGATCGAGAAGCACGAGCCGCAGGAGATGAGCCGTCCGCTCTCCCCCGCGAACGCGCAGAAGATCCAGCAGATGATGGTCAACGTCGTCGAGAACGGCACGGGCACCACCGCCAAGATCAAGGGCGTCACCGTGGGCGGCAAGACCGGCACCGCCCAGCACGGCGAGAAGAACGCCAAGCGCCCCTACGCCTGGTTCATCTCCTACGCCGAGAACCCGGACGGAACCTCCCCGGTCGCCGTGGCCGTCGTCATCGAGGACAGCGCCGCCGACCGCGAGGACATCAGTGGTGGCGGTCTGGCCGCCCCGGTCGCCAAGGCCGTGATGGAAGCCGTACTGAAGAACAAGGGATGAGAAGCAGAGACAGGATCCGAGCGCTCGGTACCGGTCCGATATCAGCCTGTGGTCACGAACCGATCACTGACGATCGGCCGGTAGCCTTGCCGCGAACAGCACACCGCCGGACCACACACGGGTGCGGTCGGGACTGACGGAGAGGGCTGCAAACGTTATGGAAGAGCCGCGTCGCCTCGGCGGCCGGTACGAGCTGAGCCACGTGCTCGGCCGTGGTGGCATGGCCGAGGTCTACCTCGGTCACGACACCCGGCTCGGCCGTACCGTCGCCGTCAAGACCCTGCGTGCCGACCTCGCCCGCGACCCGTCCTTCCAGGCCCGGTTCCGCCGCGAGGCCCAGTCGGCCGCGTCGCTGAACCACCCGGCGATCGTCGCGGTGTACGACACCGGCGAGGACTACGTCGACAACATCTCCATCCCGTACATCGTGATGGAGTACGTCGACGGCTCGACCCTGCGCGAGCTGCTGCACTCCGGCCGCAAGCTGCTGCCCGAGCGCACCCTCGAGATGTGCATCGGCATCCTGCAGGCCCTGGAGTACTCGCACCGCGCCGGCATCGTGCACCGCGACATCAAGCCCGCCAACGTCATGCTGACCCGGACCGGACAGGTCAAGGTCATGGACTTCGGCATCGCCCGCGCCATGGGCGACTCCGGCATGACGATGACGCAGACGGCCGCCGTGATCGGCACCGCCCAGTACCTCTCCCCGGAGCAGGCCAAGGGCGAGCAGGTCGACGCGCGCTCCGACCTGTACTCCGCCGGCTGCCTGCTCTACGAGCTGCTCTGCGTCCGGCCGCCGTTCGTCGGCGACTCGCCGGTGGCCGTCGCGTACCAGCACGTACGCGAAGAGCCCCAGCCGCCGTCGAACTTCGACCCCGAGATCACGCCCGTGATGGACGCCATCGTCCTCAAGGCCCTGGTCAAGGACCCCGACTACCGCTACCAGTCGGCCGACGAGATGCGGGCCGACATCGAGGCCTGCCTCGACGGCCAGCCCGTCGCCGCCACCGCCTCCATGGGCGCGGCCGGCTACGGCTACCCCGACCAGGGCGGCTACGGACACCAGGGCCACGACCAGCCCACCACCGCCCTGCGCTCCCCGGACGCCGGCCAGACCTCGATGCTCCCGCCGATGCCCCCCGGGGGCGACGGCGGATACGGGTACGGGGACCAGGGCCACGGCGGCTACGACCAGGGCCACGGCCGCCGCCAGCAGAAGAAGAGCCGCGCCTCGACGATCCTGCTGGTCCTGGCCGGCGTCCTCGTCCTGGTCGGGGCGATCCTGATCGGACGCACCCTCTTCGACAACACCGCGGACAACCGCCCCGCCGTGCCCAAGCTCGTCGGCCAGACCTTCGAGTCGGCGCAGCAGAGCGCCAAGAACATGGGCCTCGCGGTGGAGAAGGAGGCCGAGGAGCCCTGCCAGGACCAGCCCAAGGGCAATGTCTGCTCGCAGAACCCGGCCCCCGACACCAAGGTCGACAAGGGCTTCACGGTCAAGGTCAAGGTCTCGACGGGCGCGCCCAAGGTGCCGGTGATCGACGTGGTCCGGCTGAAGTTCGAGGCCGCCGAGTCGGCGCTCAAGGCCAAGAAGTTCCAGGTCGAGAAGAAGCTCGTGGAGTCCGAGTCGACCCCCGGCACCGTCCTGGAGCAGAACCCCAAGAGCGGTACCGAGGCCGAGCAGGGTTCCACGGTCGTCCTCAGCGTCGCCAAGGAAGTCTCCAAGGGCATCGTCCCGGACCTCACCGGCAGGACGAAGGAGCAGGCCGTCAAGGCCCTCCAGGACGTCAAGCTCAAGCTGGGCAGCACGACGGAGGTCGACTCCCCCGGGGCTCCGCCGAAGACGATCGTCGCGCAGCAGTACGCCCCCGGTCAGGAGCTGGCCAAGGACACCCCGGTCAACGTGAGCATCGCCAAGGCGGCCACGGCGCCGACCGTGGTGCCGCTGCTGACCGGGCGGACCGTCGCCCAGGCCAAGGACGACCTCAAGAAGGCCAATCTGAACTTCGGGGCGGTCCTCTCGGGTCCGACCGACGACAACGCCCTGGTGGTCACCTCGGACCCCGCGGCCGGCACCCCGCAGCCGGCCGGCACCGTCGTCAACGTCCAGACCATGCCGGGCAACGGTCAGCAGACCGCCGGCCAGCAGGGCGGCAACGGGTTCTTCGGAGGCCTGACCGGCGGCCGTCGCTGACGCCACCGCGTTGTTTCACGTGAAACGGGCCCGGCCCTCCTCGACGAACGAGGGGGGCCG
>NZ_JBHWBP010000119.1:0-20978 GCF_042735575.1 Streptomyces sp. NPDC059564
CACTATATACCGGGGCTGGGGGAAGCCAACCACGGCACGACTGGGCTCCCCCCCCGCGGGGGGGGGGGGTGGGGTGACGGGGCGAGAGGGGCGGGTGGGGGCTACGCCGCCAGCAGCGGGCTCGCGTGGTGGTGCAGCCACGCCCGGTACGGGGGCGTGCGCAGCGCCGCCTCGCGGTAGGCCTCGCGGAGGTCCTCGTAGACCTCGGCGTGCGCCCCCGGCCGGGTCGCGAGCAGCAGCCGCACGGCGAGCGGGTCCCCCGACAGCGGCCGGATGGCCATGTCGTCCCGGGGTCCGGAGGTGGGCTGGCAGGGGGCGACCGCCTCGCCGGAGATGATCAGCGAGGTGGCGGTGTGGTAGTCGGCGTGCAGGACGGGCGGGTCGAGCCCCGCACCGGCGAACACCCGGCGCAGGCCGTCCCATTCGCCGTCGACGGAGGGGTCGACGGTCCAGCGGTCCTTGGCCAGGTCCCGTAACTCCACCACCGGCGACCGCGCGGCCGGATGGTCCCGGGACATGGAGACGAACTGCGGCTCGCGCTCCATCAGCACGTGCAGCTCCAGCCCGTCCGGCACCCGCAGCGGGCAGCCCTCGACCTCGTGCACGAACGCCACGTCCAGCTGCCCGGCGGCGGCCATCCGCAGCAGCGCGTTGGCCGATACGTCCACCACCAGCGAGGTCTCCGTCTCCGGCGCCCGCCGGTGTAATCGCCGCAGCCACCCGGGCAGGGCGCGGCTCGCGGTCGAGCCGATCCGCAGCCGGGGCCCCTGCGCGGCCGCCCTCGCCTCGGCGACCAGCGCGGCCATGTCCGCGAGCAGCGGCCGCGCCCGGCCGAGTACCGTGCGCCCGAACGGCGTCGGCCGGCAGCCGGTCCGCTCGCGCAGGAACAGCTCGCCGTCCAGGGCCCGTTCGATCCGGCGCAGCTGGGTCGTCAGCGAGGGCTGGCTCACGCCGAGCTGCCGGGCCGCCTTGTGCAGGCTGCCGGCGTCCGCGATGGCGCACAGTGCGCGCAGGTGCCTCACCTCGAGCTCCATGTCCCGAGGGTAGGGCGGGGCCGGTGGACCGCACCAGTCGCCTATAGCCCCCCGAATCCCGCCATTCTCACGCCAGTTGCCCTGTCGAAATCTTCCCGATAGGGCGGCGCTATCGGGGGCTGACATCATCCCCCGGCGCCTGCCGCTCCCTCAGACTCCGGTACCGGACGACCCATCCACCCCCCCACAGCACCGGCTGAGTAGGAGCCCCCCACATGCGCCACTCCCGCAGGATCACTCTGTCCGCGACCCTGGGCCTCGGCCTCGCCGCCGCCCTCGGCGGCGTGGTCCCCACCGCGAGCGCGTCTCCGGCGCCGGCCGGCAACCCGGCCAGTTACGCCGCCTACGAGCGTTCGCAGGAGAACGAGGCCGCCAACCGCGCCTTCTTCGACGCCGTGCGGCGTTCGGTCGCCGAGCAGCAGGCCGCCCACCCGGGCCTGCTGGCCGTGACCGTCACGTACAACACCCGCAACGCGCCCAGCTTCCGCGGCGTGATCGCCCGCTCCACGCAGATATGGAACAGCTCGGTGTCCAACGTGAAGCTCCAGGAGGTGTCCTCCGGCGGGAACTTCTCCTACTACGAGGGCAACGACTCCCGCGGTTCGTACGCGAGCACGGACGGCCACGGGCGGGGCTACATCTTCCTCGACTACGCCCAGAACCAGCAGTACGACTCGACCCGCGTGACGGCGCACGAGACGGGCCACGTGCTGGGCCTGCCGGACCACTACTCGGGTCCGTGCAGCGAGCTGATGTCGGGCGGCGGGCCGGGCACCTCGTGCACCAACCCCAACCCGAACAGCACCGAGCGGGCGCGCGTGAACCAGCTGTGGGCGAACGGCCTCGTCGCGTCCGGGATGGACACGAAGGGCTAGTACCCGGCGGGGTCAGTACCCCGGCGGGACGTACGCCGTGCAGTCCGGGTTCCGGCAGGAGCCCGGACTCCACTGCGGTACGAAGATCCCGAGGGACTTGCGCCGTGTGACGAGGGTGTCGACGGCGCTCCCGCAGGCCGGGCACGTCCGCTGCTCGTGCCCGGCCCGCGGGGCGACCGTCGCCTGGTACGTCGCGCGCTGCTCTTTGGCTGCCATGCCTCCACGGTAGGCCGCTTCGGCGCATCCGGCGGGTTCAGCGCTTGACGGCGTACGAGGTGACGACCTGGCCGCCGCCGAGGGCGGTGCAGCCGGTCAGCTCCAGGGGGCGGACGCCGAAGCCGGCCCGGGACATCGGCATGCCGGTGCCCACCACGACCGGGTAGGTCTTGACGATGTACTCGTCGATCTCATCGGCGAGCTGGCCCGCGAGGTCCGCGCCGCCGCAGAGCCAGATGTCGAGCCCGTCCCGCTGCTTGAGCTCACGGACCCTGGCCGCCACGTCCCCGTCGATCAGCCGCACCCGCGGGTCGGGCGAGACCGTGAGGGAGCGCGAGACGACGTACTGCTCGCGCATGTGGCCGTAGGGGCTGGCCATGCCCGCCTTCAGGCCCGGCTCGTAGGTGCCGCGGCCCATGAGGACCGTGTCGAAGCGCTTCGGGGCGGCGTCCTCGATGCCGAACTGGACCCGGCCCTGGGCCGCGATCGTCTCCGGGTACTCGGCCACCAGGTGGCCGATGAACTCGGGGTCGAGGTGGGCGTACATGAAATCGGCATCGCCGTCCGGGGCTCCGATGAAGCCGTCGACCGTGGTGGCGATGAAGTACGTGAGCTTGCGCAAGCGAGTCTCTTCCGTCAGACAGTGCCACCGCTCCGGGGCACGTCGAGTAAAGTACTTCAGGCGAAGTGGTTACGCAACCACGTCGCGCGGCTCGCGCCACATCGGCCACATCAGCGGCCCGTCCGGCAGCCGCACCGGCGCTCCCGTGTGCTCGAAGCCCAGCCGCTCGTACAGCCGGCCGCTGCGCTCGCTGCTCGCCTCCAGGTACGCCGGAAGCCCCTCCCGGTCGCAGCGCTCCAGGACCGGCCGGATCAGCTCGCCGCCCAGCCCCTCCCCCTGGCGGCCCGGCGCGACCGCGATCATCAGCAGGTACTCGTGCTCCTCGCCGGTGGGGTGGACCTCCCCGGTCAGCCGCCCGACCAGCTCGCACCGCTCGTTGTCGGGGTCGGCCGCCGCGCGCATCCTCGCCGGCACCTCGTCCTCGGCGGCCCCGCCCTCCGGATCACCGGCCGGGATCCGCAGCCACAGCGCCGCCGCCGAACCGTCCACCGCGTAGTCGATCCGCCCCTCGGCCAGCGCCACGTCCACGAAGACCCCGAGGAAGCGGCCGTGCACGGCGGCCCGGTGCTCCGGATCGGGGAAGACCCAGCTGCTCACCGGATCGCTGCGGAAGGCCTCGTCCAGCAGCCGCGCCACCGCGTCCCGGTCCGACTGATCCGCCTGACGTATCTCCAGCACCACAGGTCACACCCTTCACTCAAGTCTCAACAACCCTGAGCGATCCTAGAGTTGGGGCACCCGCGCAGAAAGGCCCGTTCCGGCACCTCGCGGCACCGGAACAGGCCTCCCCGCTTCCCCCTCCCCCTCCCCCTGCCCTACGCGTTCACCTCGTACGGCGCGTGACGAACTCCGCCAGCGCCAGCAGGCCGCCCGCCGCCGCGAGGTCGGGCACGGCCCGGGACAGCTCCTGCACCGCCCGGCCCATCCGGTCGGCGGCATGGGCCTGCGCCCAGTCCCGCCCGCCGGCCCGCTCCACCGCCCGGGCCGCCGCCCGTACGTCGTCCCCCGCCATCGGGCCCGCGTACAGGGCGGCCAGCTCCTCCCCGGCCGGGGTGCCCGAGGTGAGGGCGGCCACGACCGGCAGGGACTTCTTGCGGGCGATCAGGTCGGCGCCGGCGGGTTTGCCGGTGTGGCCCGGGTCGCCCCAGATGCCGATCAGGTCGTCGATCAGCTGGAAGGCCAGCCCGGCCTCCCGGCCGAAGGCGTCCATGGCCTCGACCTCCTCCGGCCCGGCCCCCGCGTAGAGCGCGCCCAGGGCGCACGCGCAGCCCAGCAGGGCCCCGGTCTTGGCGGTCGCCATCGTCAGGCACTCGTCCAGCGAGACGTCCGGCCGCCGTTCGAAGGCGCAGTCCGCCTGCTGCCCGGCGCACAGCTCGATCACGCAGGCCGCGAGCCGGGCCGAGGCCGCCGCCGCGGCCGGGTGCGGATCCTCGGCGAACAGGCGCAGCGCGAGCGCCATCACGGCGTCGCCCGCGATGATCGCGTCGGGTATCCCGAAGACGGTCCAGGCGGTGGGACGGCCGCGCCGGCGGGCGTCCTTGTCGATGACGTCGTCGTGCAGCAGCGTGAAGTTGTGCGCCAGCTCCACCGCCACCGCCGCCCGCACGGCACCCTGCGCGTCGGGGTCCCCGGCCCGCGGGCCGCCGAGGGCCTGCGCGGAGGCGAGGACGAGCGCGGGCCGGATGGCCTTGCCCGCGTGGCCGGCCGTCGGCCTGCCGTCCTCGTCCTCCCAGCCGAAGTGGTACATCGCCACCCGCCGCATGGATCCGGGCAGGCTCTCGACGGTCCGGCGCAGTTCCGGGTTGACCGTTTCTCTTGTGCGCTCCAGCAGGGCCGCCGCCTCCTGCCCCTCGCCCGCGGCGAGGGCGTTGGCGGTCATCAGCGCCAGCGGCCGATCTCGACGTTCTCCAGGACGCCGAGCGCGTCCGGGACCAGCACCGCCGCGGAGAAGTAGGCGGTGACCAGGTAGGAGATGATCGCCTGCTCGCTGATGCCCATGAAGCGCACCGACAGGCTCGGCTCGATCTCGTCCGGGATGCCGGGCTGGTGCAGGCCGATCACGCCCTGCTCGTCCTCGCCCGTACGCATGCACAGGATGGAGGTCGTACGGGCGTCGCTGACCGGGATCTTGTTGGACGGGAAGATCGGCACCCCGCGCCAGGCCGGCACGCGGTGGCCGCCGATGTCCACCGACTCGGGGTAGAGGCCGCGCCTGTTGCACTCGCGGCCGAAGGCGGCGATGGCCTTGGGGTGGGCGAGGAACAGCCTGGAGCCGCGCCGCATCGCGAGGAGCGCGTCGAAGTCGTCGGGGGTGGGCGCGCCGTCGTGGGGCTGGATGC
Organism: Streptomyces sp. NPDC059564; assembly: GCF_042735575.1. Classification (NCBI taxonomy): domain Bacteria; kingdom Bacillati; phylum Actinomycetota; class Actinomycetes; order Kitasatosporales; family Streptomycetaceae; genus Streptomyces; species Streptomyces sp. NPDC059564. The sequence continues at coordinate 5,087 of NZ_JBHWBP010000119.1, forward strand.
GCTGGTCGTAGTCGGCGTTGTGGAGCAGGCCGAACTCGCGGTTGTTGAGCATCTCGTGCTCCTGGCGCTCGCGCAGCGCCTCGACCGTGAGCCGCAACTGCTGCTCGGTCTGGTTCATCGGCTGGTTGTACAGGTCCGCGACGCGGGTGTGTACGCGCAGGACCGTTTGTGCAATGGAGAGTTCGTACTCGCGCGGGCGGGCCTCGTAGTCGACGAACGTGCCGGGCAGGACGGCTTCGCCGTGGTGGCCGGCGGAGAGGTCGATCGCGGCCTCGCCGTACTTGTTGGTGCGCTGGGCGGGCATGGACCGCATCTGGTCCAGGTGGGCGCGCAGCGAGTCGACGCGGTCGGCGAGGAGCTGGAAGTCCTGCCGGGTCAGGACGAGCGCGGTACCGGCGGTGGCGGCGCGGGCCGTGTACTCCCAGATCGCCTCCTCGTCGGTGAGGGCGCCCTCGCCGAAGTAGGCGCCGTCGGCGACGGTGCGCAGGACTGCGTCCTCGCCGTAGGGGCCGGGGCCGACCTGGTCGATGCGGCCGTGGGCGAGCAGGAAGACCTGGTCGGAGGGGCTGCCGAAGGAGGTGAGCTCCTGACCGGCCTCGAAGTCGATCTGGCGGCAGCGGGCGGCGAGTTCGGTGAGCACCTCTTCGTCGTCGTAGTCGCGCAGCAGCGGGAGTTCGCCGAGTTCGGCGGGGATGACCTGGACCTGGGTACCGGTCTTGATGAATTCCACGATGCCGTTGCCGACGGAGTAGCTCAGCCGGCGGTTGACGCGGTAGGTGCCGCCCTGCACCGAGACCCACGGGAGCATCTTGAGGAGCCACCGCGAGGTGATCTCCTGCATCTGCGGCGCGGACTTGGTCGTGGTTGCCAAGTTCCGCGCGGCCGATGTGCCGAGACTGCGCTGCGGTGTCTGGGCTTCGGATTCGGAACCTGCCTGGACCGACATGTCTTTCCCTTTCGATCACTCCATGGATCTGCGGGACCGAACACTTCCAGTACGCAACGTGGTGGGACCATTACACAAAAGGGTGGGACTACTCCGTTCGGGTCTGGGCATCCTCCGTGGTTCAACGTCTTCACAGAACCCCCCTCTCGTCCCTCCCATTTCAGCCACCTCACGCGCCCCCCTGATCCATAACTTGTATCTCGGATGCAAGTTTCCTACGCTGCCCTCATGCGGCTGACCCGATTCACCGACCTGGCGCTGCGCGTCCTGATGCGCCTGGCCGTCGAGGACGCGGACCTCCCCACCACCCGCGAGGTCGCGGCGACCATGGAGGTTCCGTACACCCACACCGCCAAAGTGGTCGCCCGCCTGCAACACCTCGGGCTGGTCGAGGCGCGGCGCGGCCGCGGCGGGGGGCTCGCGCTGACCGGTGCCGGGCGTGCCGCCTCGGTCGGTGGTCTGGTGCGCGAGCTGGAGGGCGCCGGCGACGTCGTGGACTGCGACGGCACCGTTCCGTGCCCGCTGCGCGGGGCGTGCGTACTGCGCGGGGCGCTGCGGCGGGCGCAGGAAGCATTCTTCGGCGCGCTGGACCCGCTCACGGTGAACGACCTGGTCGCAGCCCCGACGGGACCGCTGCTGCTCGGCATCTCGGGCGGATCCGGGAGCCCGGCCGAAAGTCCCGGATCCAAGGGCCGGATGGCCGATTAGATGCGCCGCCGGACCCGCCTGGGCTGACCCCGAGACCCGTTCCGAACAGATGTCCGCATTGCGGCGAAGCCTTCCGGTGGCCGTAAATATGAATCTCAGATACCAATTGACGAGGAGTTCCGCATGCTGTCCGAGAAGTCGACCGCGACCGTCCGCGCCACCCTGCCCGCCGTCGGGGCCGCCATCGGCGACATCGCCGGACTCTTCTACGAGAAGCTCTTCGCGGCCCACCCGGCCCTGATCCGGGACCTGTTCAACCGGGGCAACCAGAACGCCGGGCTCCAGAAGCAGGCCCTCGCCGGTTCGATCGCGGCCTTCGCGACCCACCTCGTGGCGCACCCGGACACCCGCCCCGACGTGATGCTCGGCCGCATCGCCCACAAGCACGCCTCCCTCGGCGTCACCCGCGAGCAGTACCCGGTCGTCCACCGGCACCTCTTCGAGGCCATCGCCGAGGTGCTCGGCGACGCCGTCACCCCCGAGGTCGCCGAGGCCTGGGACGAGGTCTACTGGCTGATGGCGAACGCCCTGATCAGCATCGAGGAACGCCTCTACGCCGAGCGGCGCGTCACCGCCGGCGACGTCTGGCGGGAGTGGACCGTGGCCGCCCGCGTCGAGGAGACGGCGGACTGCACCACCTTCCACCTCACCCCCGCCGACGGCGCTCCCGCCCCCTCCTTCAAGCCCGGCCAGTACGTCTCCGTCCAGGTCGCGCTCCCCGACGGGGCCCGCCAGATCCGCCAGTACAGCCTCTCCAGCGCCCCCGGCTCCCCGGTCCGCTCGATCACCGTCAAGCGGGTCCACGGCCCGGCCGCCGGCGGCCCCGACGGCGAGGTCTCCCACCACCTGCACACCACCGTCCGCACCGGCGACACCCTGCGCGTCTCGGCCCCGTACGGCGACCTCGTCCTGCGGGACTCCGCCGCGCCGGTGCTGCTCGCCTCGGCCGGGATCGGCTGCACCCCGATGCTGTCGATGCTGGAGCACCTGGCCGACACCGGGCACGCCGCCCCCGTCACCGTCCTGCACGCCGACCGCAGCCCCGCCGACCACGCGCTGCGCTCCGACCACCGGTCCCTGACGCACAAGCTCCCCGACGCGTCGGCCCGCTTCTGGTACGAGGCCGGCGCCGAGCCGGGCGACGCCACCGGACTCCTCGACCTGGACTCCGTACCGGTCGCCCCCGGAACCCAGGCGTACCTGTGCGGGCCCCTCCCCTTCATGCGGTCGGTGCGCGCCCAGCTGATCGCCAAGGGCGTCCCCGCCGCAGACGTCCACTACGAGGTCTTCGGCCCGGACCTCTGGCTCGCCCCGGCCTGACGCCCGCTGTCCGGATCGGCTCGCACACCGTACGAACGCCCTAGCCGCGGAACAGCCGCCTCCACTACACCGGTAGGTGACGAGACGAACACACAGGGTGTCCGTCGCGCACCGCCCAGAAGGAGGCGGCCATGTCCGCACCCATGTCCGCGGACCGATTCCTCGCCGCCCTGCGCGCCGAGGGCCTCACCGTCGTCGAGGTCGGCAGCTGGCGCACCCACAACCGCAACCACAAGGGCCCCTGGGGGCCGGTGAACGGGGTGATGATCCACCACACCGTCACCAGCGGCGCCGCCTACACGGTGGCGCTGTGCCGCGACGGGGACTCCGCCCTGCCCGGCCCGCTCTGCCACGGCGTCATCACCAAGGACGGCCACGTCCACCTGGTCGGCTACGGCCGCGCCAACCACGCCGGGGCGGGCGACTCCGACGTCCTGGCGGCCGTGGTCGCCGAGAAGCGGCTCCCCCCGGACCACCACGCCGACACCGACGGCAACCGCCACTTCTACGGCTTCGAGTGCGAGAACCTCGGCGACGGCGAGGACCCCTGGCCGGCCGTCCAGCTCGACGCCATCGCCCGCGCGGCGGCCGCCGTCTGCCGCGTCCACGGCTGGGGCTCGCCCTCGGTCATCGGGCACCTCGAATGGCAGCCCGGGAAGATCGACCCCAAGGGCTTCACGATGGACTCGATGCGGGCCCGCGTCGCCGAACGCCTGAAATGACCGGCCCCGGACGGCGGCTCCGGACCGTCGTCCCCGGCGCGGCGCCGGGGACGACGCCGGGGCGCCGCCACCGGCTGCGCGCGGCCATGGCGAGCGCGACCACCCAGCCCACCACGGTCCACCCCAAGAACACGTTGATCACCATGACGGAGCCCTTGTTGGGCACCCCTCGGCCGAATGCGACAGCGGTCGGGATGAAACAGGCCAGGACGATGACCAACAGCCCGACCACGCCGAACGGAATGGCGTCACTACCGCCCACCACGAATCCGCCCTACCGGCAACGAACATGACGGCCCATCAACGGTGATGCGCGGCGCCACGTGAAGGGCCTCTCGTGGCCGGAGGGGCCTGCGTCGCGCCGCGTCACGGACCCGACCGGCGCACAATGGGCGGGTGAACCGCCCCGCGAACCCCGCCGCCGCACTGCGGCCGCGCCCGCCCTCCCCGCTGCGAGAAGTGCATGACGAGCGGTTCGCGGCGGCCGGGGTACGACTGCTCCTCAAGCGGGACGACCTCGTGCACCCGGAGCTGCCCGGCAACAAGTGGCGCAAGCTCGCGCCCAACCTCCGGGCGGCCCTGGCCGGGGGCCACGACCGGCTCGTCACCTTCGGCGGGGCCTACTCCAACCACCTGCGGGCCACCGCCGCGGCCGGCCGGCTGCTCGGGCTGCGCACGGTCGGCATCGTCCGCGGCGACGAGCTCGCCGGGCGGCCCCTCAACGACTCCCTCGCCCGCTGCGCGGCGGACGGCATGCGGCTGCACTTCGCGACCCGCGCCGACTACCGCCGCAAGACCGAGCCCGAGACCCTGGCCCGGCTGCTGGAGTCCGCCGCGGCGGGCGGCGCGTACGTGATCCCCGAGGGCGGCAGCAACGCCCTCGCGCTGGAGGGCTGCGCCGAGCTGGGCCGCGAGCTGCGCGGCCGCTGCGACGTGGTGGCGGTGGCCTGCGGCACGGGCGGCACCCTCGCCGGACTGGCGGCGGGCCTGGACCCCGGCCAGCGGGCCCTCGGGGTGCCGGTCCTGGCAGGGGGCTTCCTGGAGCCGGAGATACGTTCCCTCCAGTCCCGGGCCTTCGGCGGCCCGGCCGGCGACTGGACCCTGGCCGAGGGCTTCGACCACGGCGGCTACGCCCGCGTCCCGGCGGCCCTGGACGCCTTCGCCGCCGACTTCGAGTCCCGCCACGGCCTCCCGGTGGAGCGCGTCTACGTGGCGAAGCTCCTCTGGGCCCTCACCGCCCTGACCCGGTCGGAAACCTTCCCCCGGGACACCACCCTCACGGCGGTCATCACGGGCCGCCCCTAAACCCTGTCGTCAAGAGTGGCGCGGAGCCCCCGCGCCGGCCCGGCCCGGCTACGTCTCCTCGCGGTACGCCGCCGCCTCCTCCAGGTCCAGCCTGCGCAGCAACCCCCGCAGCATCTCGTCGTCGATGCGCCGCCGGTCCCGCAGGGACACGAAGACCTCCCGCTCGGCCGCGATCATCTCCCGCGCGAGCCGCCGGTAGACGTCGTCCGCCGACTCCCCCGTCAGCGGGTTGACCTCCCCCAGCCGCTCCCACACCGCGTTGCGCCGCCGCTCCAGGACCGACCGCAGCCGGTCCACCAGCGGCGGCGGCAGCGTGCTGTTCGCCGGGGACTCCAGCAGCTCCGCCAGCCGCTCCTCCGCCGCCCGCGAGGCCTCGCTCTGCGCCTGCGCCTCCGCGAGGGTCTGTGCCTGCTGGTCCTTCGCCGGCAGCTTCAGCAGCCGGATCAGCGGCGGCAGGGTCAGGCCCTGCACCACCAGGGTCCCGATGACCGTCGTGAAGGTGAGGAACAGGATCAGGTTCCGGTGCGGCACGCTCATCGGGATCGAGAAGGCGACCGCCAGCGACACCACCCCCCGCATCCCGGCCCACCCCACGATCACCGGCGCCTTCCAGTCGGTGTCCGGCTCCCGCAGCCGGATCCGCTCCGACACCCACCGCGGCACGAACGTCGCCGGGAACACCCACAGGTACCGCGCCACCACCACGGCGAGGAACACCACCAGCGCGTACCCGGCCGCGGCCGCGCCCTCGTACTCGCCCAGCCCCTTCAGGACCACCGGCAGCTGGAGCCCGATCAGCGCGAAGACCAGCGACTCCAGCACGAAGGCGACCACCCTCCACACCGCCTCCTCCTGGAGCCGGGTCGCGAAGTCGACCTGCCAGTTGCGGTGCCCCAGGTACAGGGCCACCACCACCACCGCCAGCACGCCCGACGCGTGCACCCGTTCGGCCGCCGCGTACGCCACGAAGGGGATCAGCAGCGACAGGGTGTTCTGGAGCAGCGGTTCCTTCAGCCGCTTGCGCAGCTGGTGGATCGGCACCATCAGCAGCAGGCCCACCCCGACCCCGCCCACCGAGGCCAGCAGGAACTCCGCGATCCCGCCCGCCCAGCCCGCGCCGACCCCGACCGCGGCGGCGAGGGCCACCTTGTAGGCGGTGATGGCGGTGGCGTCGTTCACCAGGGACTCGCCCTGCAGGATCGTCGTGATCCGGTTCGGCAGCCCCAGCTTGCGGGCGATGGCCGTCGCCGCGACCGCGTCCGGCGGGGCGATCACCGCGCCCAGCACCAGCGCCACCGGCGGCGTCAGCCCCGGCACCACCATGTACGCCACCCACCCGACGGCCAGCGTCGCGAAGAGGACGTACCCCACCGACAGCAGCGCGATCGGCCGCGCGTTGGCCCGCAGGTCCAGGTACGAACTGTCCACCGCGGCCGTGTGCAGCAGCGGCGGGAGCAGCAGCGGCAGCACGATGTGCGGGTCGAGCGTGTACGGGGGCACGCCCGGCACGTACGCCGCGATCAGCCCGGCGGCGACCAGCAGCAGCGGCGCGGGCACCGGCGTCCGCCGAGCCAGCCCGGCCACGGCGGCACTCCCCGCCACCAGCGCCACCAGCGGCAATACCTCCATGCCAGATCCATCCTCAATCGTCGGCCACCCGTACGCTGGCCATCTTGGCTTCCTCACCTCTCTGACGAGAGGAGAGCCCCGCCCTCGTGGACGGCGATTCCTGGTTCATCACGGCCCGCCGCGTCCGGGAAGACTCCCGTCGAGGTCCTACGCCCGCTCCGCGGGCAGACACCGCCGGCCCGGCGGCCAGAAGATCCTCCGCTGCGTTCACGTCCCGATCATGAAACGCCCCGCAGCTCCCACACGTCCACTCCCGGACGCCCCGCCCAGGGGCATGGTCCCGGCGACCGCCCTCGGAGATGGCACGCGCCAACCGGTGATTACGGTCCGCCCGCAGGTGAAGTCCGGCGAACGCGGCCTGGATATGCCTCAGCGCCTGCCGCGGAGGAGGTCGGCACGGCTCGCACGGTAAGGACGTAATGTGTGGGGAACAACCTCCGGTGAAAGCGTGACGCAACGACACTCCGCTGCTTCTCACCTCCAAGCCGTGGACGCGATTCGCCCCGAGACTGAAGGCCGGGGATTCCGCACAAGGAGACTGCGATGAGCGAGTGCACCCATGTTGCCGAACTGCCGCGCCCCGAGCCTGTCCCGCTTGCGCCGACCTGCCCGGAATGTGAAGCGCTCGGGAGCCATCCCGTGCAGTTGCGGATGTGCCTCCAGTGCGGACACGTGGCCTGCTGCGACTCCTCCCCGTACCGGCACGCCACCGCGCACCACAAGGACACCGGCCATCCGGTGATGCGGAGCTTCGAACCGGGCGAGAGCTGGCGGTGGTGTTTTGTCGACGGTTCGATCGTCTGAAGCGGGGTAGGTCAACCCTCCGCCGGTTCCCCCGAATTGGGCCCGCAGACCCCTAGCCACTGTGCGTACCCATGTGCTTACCATCAGTCACTGGACCAGAGGCAGGGCCGGCCTGGGCGCTCCAAAGCGGGCGCCATGAGGGGTGCCGCGACACGATCGCCCGGATCGCGATAGCGTCACCGGCGAACAGAGCTCGTACCACCTTGGAGGTGAGGGTGTCCCAGATCGCAGGCGAGCCCGGGACCCAGGACTTCGTGGAAGTCCGGCTGCCGGCTGCGGGTGCCTACCTGTCGGTGCTGCGAACGGCCACGGCCGGTCTCGCGGCACGTTTGGACTTCACCCTCGACGAAATCGAGGACCTCCGCATCGCCGTCGACGAGGCCTGCGCGATCCTGCTCCAGCAGGCCGTGCCCGGCTCCGTCCTCAGCTGCGTCTTCCGGCTGATCGACGATTCGCTGGAGGTGACCGTCTCGGCACCGACCACCGACGGGCGCGCGCCGGAGCGTGACACGTTCGCGTGGACGGTCCTGTCGGCGCTGGCCGGCAAGGTCGAGGCCACGGTCGAGGAGAACAAGACAGTGAGCATCAGCCTCTACAAACAGCGCGGCGCGGGGCCAGGCCCGGCGTGAGCGGCGGGGAGATCCCGGTGCGGGGCGGGGATCGGCCCCGGGTACGGCACGAGGTCGACGGCGGCATCCCGGAGCAGCAGCACGCCCGGCCGCACCCGGCTGACGCGGATGCGGAAGACGGCTTTTTGGACTCGGCGGAGCGACGGGCGGGCCCTATGAGCGAGAACCAGCACGAGGAACCACAACCATCACAGCCACCGGCGGCCGCTGCCACGGCCCCGGCCGCACTGCCGGATCCGCGCGACCGCAGCGGCGCGCGGGCCCTGTTCTTCGAGCTGCGCGAGCTGCCCGAGGGCTCGCCGCAGCGCGCGGAGCTGCGCAACCGGCTCGTACGGATGCACCTGCCGCTGGTCGAACACCTGGCGCGGCGGTTCCGCAACCGGGGTGAGCCGCTGGACGACCTGACCCAGGTCGCCACCATCGGCCTGATCAAGTCGGTGGACCGGTTCGACCCGGACCGCGGGGTCGAGTTCTCGACGTACGCCACGCCCACCGTGGTCGGCGAGATCAAACGGCACTTCCGTGACAAGGGCTGGGCGGTCCGGGTGCCCCGGCGTCTCCAGGAGCTGCGGCTCTCGCTGACCACGGCCACGGCGGAACTGTCGCAGCAGCACGGTCGCTCCCCCACGGTGCACGAGCTGGCGGAGCGGCTGGGGATCTCCGAGGAGGAGGTGCTGGAGGGGCTGGAATCGGCCAATGCCTACAGCACGCTCTCCCTGGACGTTCCGGACACCGACGACGAGTCGCCGGCGGTCGCGGACACGCTGGGCTCGGAGGACGAGGCGCTGGAGGGCGTCGAGTACCGCGAGTCCCTCAAGCCGCTGCTGGAGGGGCTGCCGCCCCGGGAGAAGCGGATCCTGCTGCTGCGCTTCTTCGGCAACATGACCCAGTCGCAGATCGCGCAGGAGGTCGGCATCTCCCAGATGCACGTCTCCCGGCTGCTGGCCCGCACCCTGGCCCAGCTCCGCGAGAAGCTCCTCGTGGAGGAGTAGGACGCCGGACTATCGGGCCCGGTCTCCGTCTCCGGGCCCGATGCCGAGTGCCTCGGTCGCCGTCGGGTTCACCAGCAGTGCCGCGACGGCCACCGCGGCCGCGGCCAGGGCGACGGCGGCGATCCGCACGGCGCCGCCCGTGCTCCACAGGGTCCACGCGACCGGCATCGCCATCAGCTGGGTGATCAGCGCCGGGCCGCGGCTCCAGCGACGGCCCAGGCGCAGTCCGCGCGCCGCGACCAGCGGGAGCGCGGCGAGCCCGAGCAGGGTGATGCCCCCGGTCTCGGCCTGCTCCGGGGAGTCGGGGTGTCCGGCGATGCCGACGAACAGCATGTAGACGCCGAGCCCGGCCAGGGCCAGGCCCTCCAGGGCGGTGAGCGCCGCGGCGGCGGTCAGCCGGCCGGGCAGCGGCGCTGCGGGCTCCGCGCCCGCGGTCGTGTCGGCGGCGGCGGGGGTGCGGGGGGTCGGCTTTTTGCTCACCCCAGCAGGGTAGTCGGGCCCCGTGGTGGGCTGTCGGTACGGTCGGTAGGGGTCGTCCAGGACGGGGTGGGTAGTCTGGCGCTCATGCGTGCACTTCTCGTGGCCAACCCAGCAGCGACCACCACCAGTGCGCGCACGCGTGACGTCCTGACCCATGCGCTGGCCAGCGAGATGAAGCTGGAGGCGGTGACCACCGAGTACCGGGGGCACGCCCGCGACCTGGGCCGCAGGGCCGCGCACGAGGGGGTGGACCTCGTGGTGGCGCTGGGCGGCGACGGCACCGTGAACGAGGTCGTCAACGGGCTGCTGCACGAGGGGCCCGATCCCGAGCGGCTACCGCGGCTCGCGGTGGTCCCGGGCGGTTCGACGAACGTGTTCGCCCGCGCGCTCGGACTGCCGAACGACGCGGTGGAGGCGACCGGCGCCCTGCTGGACGCGCTGCGGGAGCAGCGCGAGCGGACGGTGGGCCTGGGTCTGGCCGCCGGGAGCCCGGGGACCGAGGACGAGTCGGTGCCGGCGCGCTGGTTCACGTTCTGCGCGGGCTTCGGCTTCGACGCGGGCGTGGTGGGGCGGGTCGAGCAGCAGCGCGAACGCGGCAAGCGTTCGACGCACGCCCTGTACGTACGACAGCTCATGCGGCAGTTCTGGGACGAGCCGAACCGCCGGCACGGGACGATCACTCTGGAGCAGCCCGGCGCGGATCCGGTGACGGATCTGGTGCTGTCGATAGTCTGCAACACCTCGCCCTGGACGTACCTGGGCAATCGTCCGCTTTACGCCTCTCCGGAGGCGTCGTTCGATACTGCGCTTGACGTATTGGCACTCGACCGTTTGTCAACTCCGGCGGTCGCTCGCTACGCCACACAGCTCCTGACCTCGACTCCTGAGCGCGGTCCGCACGGCAAGCATGCGGTGTCTCTGCACGATCTGACCGACTTCACCTTGCATTCGAAGGTTCCCCTCCCCTTCCAGATGGACGGGGACCACCTGGGACTGCGCACCAGCGTTCGGTTCACAGGCGTACGCCGTGCACTGCGTGTGATTGTGTGAGTGGAAGGGCCCAAAGTCCTTTCACTCGAACGTTTACACGCCGGTCCACCCCCAGGAACTAGGGCTGTGACCTAGTCGACACCGACGAATCCAAAAAAACTTTCCGGAAGGGGTTGTATCCCCGTCCGAGGTTTGCGAATCTCTACATGGCGATCGGGACAGCCCGCAGAACCCGGCACCCACACAGACCGCCAGAACCCCTCCACGAATCTTCGGACCCACCAGGCAACTGGCGGTCGGCCCTTCCCTCACGGGGGGATTCGTGAAAGCGTTCACATTCACAAGCAACCTGCCCGCAATACAAGGAGATGGAGCAGCCATGGACTGGCGTCACAACGCCGTTTGCCGCGAGGAAGACCCGGAACTCTTCTTCCCCATCGGCAACACCGGTCCTGCGCTGCTGCAGATCGAGGAAGCCAAGGCCGTCTGCCGCCGCTGCCCCGTCATGGAGCAGTGCCTGCAGTGGGCGCTCGAGTCCGGTCAGGACTCCGGCGTCTGGGGCGGTCTCAGCGAGGACGAGCGCCGCGCGATGAAGCGCCGCGCCGCTCGCAATCGGGCGCGCAACGCCACCGCCTGACATCGACTTTCGAGCCTCGAGCCGCAGCGCGTAGTACCCATTCAGCGCTCAGCAACGTGCTCTTGAGCCCCGGACCGAGAACCCTTCGGTCCGGGGCTCAGTGCTGTTCCCGTCACGTTACGTGACGGGACCGCGGGCTGCGTCCGGGGCTACTTCTGCGGGCTCGCCGGTATGTCGAGGACGACCCGGGTGCCGCGCGGCTCGGCCCGGACCATGTCGAAGGTGCCGCCGAGCTCGCCCTCCACGAGGGTCCGTACGATCTGCAGCCCGAGGTTGCCGGCCCGCTGGGGGTCGAAGCCCTCGGGCAGACCGCAGCCGTCGTCGAGCACCGTGATCAGCAGCCGGGCGTCGGCGCGGCCGGTGCCGGAGCGGGTCGCGGACACCTCGACGGTGCCGCCCTCCCCCTGCGTGAAGGCGTGCTCCAGGGCGTTCTGCAGGACCTCGGTCAGCACCATCGACAGCGGAGTGGCGACCTCCGCGTCCAGGATCCCGAAGCGGCCGGTGCGCCGGCAGCTCACCTTGCCGGGCGAGATCTCGGCGACCATCGCGATCACCCGGTCGGCGATCTCGTCGAACTCCACCCGCTCGTCGAGGTTCTGGGACAGGGTCTCGTGCACGATCGCGATCGAACCGACGCGGCGCACCGCCTCGTTCAGCGCCTCGCGGCCGTTCTCCGAATCCATCCGCCGGGCCTGGAGGCGCAAGAGCGCCGCCACCGTCTGGAGGTTGTTCTTCACCCGGTGGTGGATCTCCCGGATGGTCGCGTCCTTGGTGATCAGTTCACGTTCGCGACGGCGCAGTTCGGTGACATCGCGGCACAGGACGAGGGAGCCGATCCGGGTGCCCTTGGGCTTGAGCGGGATGGCGCGCAGCTGGATGACCCCGCCGTTGCCCTCGACTTCGGTCTCCCGGGGGGCCCAGCCGCTGGCCAGTTTGACGATCGCCTCGTCCACCGGGCCCCGGGTGGGGGCGAGTTCGGAGGTGGTGGTGCCCAGGTGCTGGCCGACCAGGTCGGAGGCGAGGCCGAGGCGGTGGTAGGCGGAGAGCGCGTTGGGGGACGCGTACGTCACCACGCCGTCCGCGTCGAGGCGCATCAGGCCGTCCCCGGCGCGCGGGGAGGCGTCCATGTCGACCTGCTGGCCGGGGAAGGGGAAGGAGCCCGCGGCGATCATCTGGGCGAGGTCGGAGGCGGACTGGAGGTAGGTCAGCTCCAGCCGGCTCGGTGTACGCACGGTGAGCAGGTTGGTGTTGCGGGCGATCACTCCCAGTACCCGGCCCTCGCGGCGGACGGGGATCGACTCGACGCGGACCGGCACCTCCTCGCGCCACTCCGGGTCGCCCTCGCGCACGATCCGGCCCTCGTCGAGGGCGGCGTCGAGGAGCGGGCGGCGGCCGCGCGGCACCAGGTGGCCGACCATGTCGTCCTGGTACGAGGTGGGGCCGGTGTTCGGGCGCATCTGCGCGACCGAGACGTACCGGGTGCCGTCGAGGGTGGGCACCCAGAGCACGAGGTCGGCGAAGGAGAGGTCGGAGAGCAGCTGCCACTCCGAGACCAGCAGGTGGAGCCACTCCAGGTCGGTTTCACTGAGAGCGGTGTGCTGGCGTACGAGGTCGTTCATGGAGGGCACGTGGCGAGCGTACCCCGGGTACGGGGATGACTTTTCCCACGGCGAATACTCAGGAGTACCCAGGAGGGGCCCAGTCCGCGTACTGTTGGAGGAAGTGACGGGATTGCGGGCCCCGTCATTGGATGGACAGAACAGATTGGTCTAGTCCACAATTGCATCAAGCTTCCGCCCTCCCCGCACAGGAGGACGGATCGAGGTAACCGCGCGCTCTGCCCTGACCGCGCGAGGGACCTCCCAACCGGCCGCCGGGAACCGCACACCCGCCGGCCGTAAGTACTCCGGGCTACGGTGCCGGGCGGGCTGAGGGTCCCGTCCAGCACCGTGGCCCAGAGGAAAAACGTGCGGCGCGGGCGGAAGGCGTGGGTGGAATTCGCTGATCGAATTCCCCGCCGAAACGAATGCCGCGGAATTCCGGAGCCGCCCCTACGCGGGCCAGGCGCGCATCGCCAGCTCCGCGACCGCTTCCAGCTCTTCCCGTCCCGCCCCGTCGCGCGACTGCTGCGACATCCCCTGGAGCACCGCCCCGGCATAGCGGGCCAGCGCCCGCGCGTCGGTGCCGGCGGGCAGGTCCCCCGTGGCGACGTCGGCCCGGATGCGGCTCTCGAACATCGCCAGGTTGGCGTCGCGCCGCTCGCGCAGGGCGTCGGCCACCTCCTGCGAGGTGGTGTTGACCGCCGCGCTGATCACCATGCAGCCCGGCGGATGGGCCGGGTCGGTGTAGATCTCGGCGGCCTCGCGCAGGATCCGGCCGACGGCGGCGCGGGCGGTGGGCTCCTCGGCGAGCGCGACGGCCGCGAAGTCCGCGTACCGGCCGCCGTAGACGACCACGACCTCGTCGAAGAGCTTGCGCTTGTCGCCGAAGGCGGCGTAGAGGCTGGGCGCGCCGATGCCCAGGGTCCGGGTCAGGTCGGCTATGGACGTCGCCTCGTAGCCGTGCTCCCAGAAGGTGAGCAGGGCCTTGTCCAGGGCGGCGTCCCGGTCGAAGGAACGGGGCCTGCCACGCTGTCCGGTCACCATGGGCCAGATTCTATAGCGGCCGTTAGGGAATCTGCTACGGTCCTTTCTGTAGCGACCACTAGCGAACGCTGAAGGGGGGCGCGTCATGGGCGTGCTCAAGGGGAAAACGGCACTGGTCACGGGCGGCAGCCGGGGCATCGGACGGGCGGTGGCCGAGCGGCTGGCCCGGGACGGCGCGCTGGTCGCGGTCCACTACGGGCACCGGGAGGAGGCCGCGAAGGAGACGGTCGCGGCGATCGAGGCGGCCGGGGGGCGGGCCTTCACCATCGGCGCGGAGCTGGGGGTGCCGGGGGACGCGCAGGCGCTCTGGGCGGCGTACGGGGCCCATCCGCTGGCCACGGAGCGGGTGGACGTCCTGGTGAACAACGCGGGGGCGGCGACCTTCGCGGGGATCGAGGAGACGGACGAGGAGACCTTCCAGCGGGTCCAGGCGCTCAACGCGCAGGCGCCGTTCTTCGTGATCAAGTACGGGCTGGAGCGGCTGAACGACGGCGGCCGGATCGTCAACGTGACCGGCACCCCCGCCCTCGCGCTGCCGGCCATCCTGGCCACGATCATGGCCAAGGGCGCGGTGAACGCGCTGACCGTGTCCCTGGCCGCCGCCCTCGCCCCGCGCGGGATCACCGTGAACTCGGTGGGCCCGGGCATCATCGAGACCGACCTCAACGCCGCCTGGCTCGCCGACCCGGCCGCCCGCGCGCACGCCGCCTCGCGGTCGGTGTTCGGCCGGGTGGGCACGGCGCCGGAGGTGGCCGACGTGGTGGCCTTCCTGGCCTCGGAGGACTCCCGCTGGGTGACGGGCCAGCACCTCGACGCCACGGGCGGGCTCCAGCTGGCGCTGCAGCCCGCCGGCGTCTAGCGGGTCTCCGTCACCTTGGCCAGGGCGCGGGGGGCGTCGGGGTCCTGGCCCCGGGCGACGGCGGCCTCGTAGGCGAGGAGCTGGAGCGGGAGGATCTCCAGCAGCGGGCGGAGCTCCTCGGCCACGCCGTCGCCGGGCAGGGCGAAGCCGGTGGTGGCGGCGTCGACCTGGGCCTTGGAGCCGATCGCGCACAGGTCGGCGCCGCGGCCGCGCAGCCGGTCGAGGACGGGCCGCAGGTCCGCCGGGAGCCGGCGCCACGCCTCGGGCTGCTGCCCGATCTCGGCGGCCATGATGCCGCCGGGGCGTTCCAGGCCGGGCATGGGCTCCACCTCCGGATCCAGAATCACCCCGGCGCGGCCGCCCCGCACGTCCGGCTCCGCAGCCGGCCGGGCGGTGGGCGGGGAAGGGGACCACCATGGACATTGGGTGGGGCGCGGGCCCGCCATCGGTGGGCGCGCTCTGCTAGATTGGTCTATACCACAAGTGTCCACACACCTCTCAGATCGGCAGGCCCCGCGTGGAAGTTGTCATCGTCCCGGACGCCAAGGCAGGCGGCGAGCTCATCGCGGAGGCCATGGCCGCCCTGGTCCGCCGCAAGCCCGACGCCCTGCTCGGCGTGGCGACCGGCTCTACCCCGCTGCCCATCTACGAAGCCCTCGCCGCGAAGGTCGAGGCCGGCGAGGTCGACGCCGCGAAGGCCCGGATCTGCCAGCTCGACGAGTACGTGGGCCTGCCGGCCGGACACCCCGAGTCCTACCGTGCCGTCGTGCTCCGCGAGGTCGTCGAGCCCCTCGGGCTGACCGAGGCCTCCTTCATGGGCCCCGACGGTTCCGCCGCCGACGTCCAGGCCGCCTGCGCGGCCTACGACCAGGCGCTCGCCGACGCCGGCGGGGTGGACCTCCAGCTGCTGGGCATCGGCACGGACGGCCACATCGGCTTCAACGAGCCCTGCTCCTCGCTGGCCTCCCGCACCCGCATCAAGACGCTGACGCAGCAGACCCGCGTCGACAACGCGCGCTTCTTCGACAACGACATAGACCAGGTGCCCCACCACGTCATCACCCAGGGCATCGGCACCATCCTCGACGCCCGCCACCTGGTCCTGCTGGCCACCGGCGAGGGCAAGGCCGAGGCCGTCGCGCAGACCGTCGAGGGCCCGGTCTCAAGGCGATGATCTCGCTGGGCGGCTGGAGCTGGTCCACGCACTTCTCGGACGCCGCCCTCAC
>NZ_JBHWBP010000120.1:0-20744 GCF_042735575.1 Streptomyces sp. NPDC059564
GTGGGGGTGTTTGCGCCCCCCGCGTCCCCCTCGGCGTCGGACGACGCCAAGCCGGGCGAGTCCTCGCCGGCCGCCTCGCCCTCGCAGTCCTCGTCCCCCTCGGCCTCCGCCGCGCAGACGCCCGGCGTGAAGCCGATCATGGCGAACGGCGACGAGAGCGACCAGATCCGCGACCTGCAGGCACGGCTGCGCCAGCTGAAGCTGCTGTCGACGGCGCCGACCGGCTTCTACGGCTCGAAGACGACCGCCGCGGTCAAGACCTTCCAGTCCCGGCACGGGCTCGGTGCGACCGGTTCGGTGGACGAGGCGACCTGGCAGAAGGTCCAGAGCCTGACCAAGAAGCCGACGGACGACGAGCTGCGGCCGCCGACCACCAACGAGGTCGACGCCCCGGACCCGCGCTGCATGCAGGGCCGGGTCATGTGCATCAGCAAGGAGAGCCGCACCCTCGCCTGGATGATCGACGGCAAGGTGGTCTCCACGATGGACGTGCGTTTCGGCTCGGAGAACACGCCGACCCGTGAGGGCCTGTTCGAGGTGGGCTGGAAGGCCAAGGACTGGGTGTCGACGATCTACCACACGCCGATGCCGTACTCGATGTTCTTCAGCGAGGGCCAGGCGGTGCACTACTCGTCGGACTTCGCGGCCCGCGGTTACGCCGGTGCCTCGCACGGCTGCGTGAACGTCCGCGACAAGGCGAAGCTGTCGGCGCTGTTCGACCAGGTGAAGGTCGGCGACAAGGTCGTCGTCTACTGGTGAGACCGGTCGGAAGTTGAGGGCGCGGGCAGGGCCGGGGGAACGTGCCCCGCCCGCGCCGGTTGCGCAGAGCCCAGGGGTACGGGGGGAACCCCGGCTCATGCGCGGCCGATGACCAGTCGGCTCAATATGTACTGCGCCGGGCCCCCCGAAAGTGTTACTGCCTGCCGCGCGGCTCATTGCGCGACCGTTTCAGCGGGCTCGGATCCACGCCGGTTCAGGGCGCGGATCCGGCGATTTTCAGCCAGATGAGCCGGTGCGTCGCAGCGTCAGCGCGTACGGAAGCCCAGCGCGCCGCCCGGCTTCACGGTCGGCGACTGGAGGATGGCGCTGCCGGGATCGACGGAACCGCTCTGCGGCATGCCGTCGCGGACCCCGTCCAGCAGGGTCTCGCAGAAGCGCGCGATCTTCGCGGGGGCGCCGGCGATCTTGGAGAGCCGCTCGCGGCGGTCGTCGTTCAACCGTCCCGAGCGGTAGTCCTGGCACAGGTCGGCGGGCTTGATCTGGGCGTCCTTGTCGTGGTCCCGGCCGACCGTGCCGCCGCTCTGCTTGTCGGTGGACTTGTCGCGGCCGCCGTCGGTGCCCGTGCCGCCGAAGCCCGCGCCCGTGGTCGCGGTGCCGGGGGGCGGCGCCGACAGGCTGCCCGCGGGGAAGCCGGGGATCGTACGGGTCTCCGTGCCGGGGACCTGCGAGAAGCCCGGGCCGGGCGTCGCCGGGTCCGCGCCGCCCCGCTGCGGGGTGGGCCGCAGCTGCGGGACGAGGGTGGGACCGGCGGTGTCGGCGGCGGGCGCCGGATCGCCGTCGGCGCTGATCGAGACGGCCGGGGCGGGGCCCGCGGTGTGATGCGTGACACGGTCCAGCAGTCCGCCGGCCGCGGCCGCCGCGATCCCGCCGACGGCGACTCCGGCCAGCGCGGCCGCCAGCCCGAAGCGCGCGGGACCCGAGCCGCGCCGCTGCGCGGGGATCCGTACGGGGGGTATCGGGGCGATGTCGACCAGCGGTTCACGGGCGCCGCCCGCGGCCGCCGCGCCCTCCGCTTCCGGTACGCCGGCCGGCACCGCTCCGGGCGCTGCCGCGCGCGCGGCGCGGAAGGCGGCCAGGGCGGCGGCCTCGCCGGGCAGTTCGCCCGCGCCCGCGGCGGTGCGCGGCGGCGTCAGGGCATCGAGAACGGCGCGCAGGCGGGCGGCCTCGGCCCGGGCCCAGGGGTCCGCGCCGGGTGCGACGGGGCTGGTGCCCGCGCGCAGCAGCTCTTCCGCCGTGGCCTTGTCCAGCCACGCGTTGTGCTCGTCGGCCATCACATGTCCTTCTGCGTCCGCCAACGTGAATGCGTCACACCGGTTGGTTCCACACGGCCCCCCGCCCGCGCGCGCTGCGCGGGCACGGCGTCGAGATCGCGCTCCCGGGCCTGGCCACCGGCATTATGACCGACCGCCCGGACGGGACCGCCGCCGCGTTCCGCTTCGAGTTCGATCGGACCCGCCGGGCCCGCGGAGCCGAACTCGGCGGCCAGCAGTTCCGCGAGCTTCTTCAGGCCCCGGTGCGCGGCCGTGCGGACGGCGCCGGGCCGCTTGCCCAGCGTCTCGGCCGCGCTCTTCGCGTCGAGTCCGACGACCACCCGCAGGACGACGGCCTCCGCCTGGTCCTGGGGGAGCTGGGCTATCAGCGCCATGGTGCGGCCGGTGGACAGGGCCTCCATGGCCTCGCCCGCGGTGTCGCAGTCGGCGGCCCGCCCGGTGAGCTCGGTCTCGTCGCCGCCGATGGCGGGGCGGCGGCCGCGCATGCGGATGTGGTCGAGGGCCCGGTTGCGGGCGATGCGGGCGGCCCAGCCGCGGAAGCGGTCGGCGTCGCCGGTGAAGGAGTCGAGGTCGCGGGCGATCTGCAGCCATGCCTCGGAGGTCACGTCCTCGGCATCGCCGTCACCGACGAGCGTGCGTACGTATCCGAGCAGGCGCGGGTGCACGGCGCGGTACACAGTCCGGAACGCGCTTTCGTCGCCGTCCTGTGCCGCGAGCACCGCGGCGGTCAGCTCCGCGTCGTCCCCCAGCAAAGTCCCCAACCGTTTCAACGTCCTGTACGTGTGGCGCAAATCCGCACGTTACGGCTTTCGTGACCCTCTCGTCCACGACTTGTACAACCAGCAACCAACCCTGCGCGGAGCGGGGTGTGACACAAAACGCACTCCGGGCGCTGACAGGGGTACGGGCTTGTCGCACGAGTCCGTGTCGGATGGCGGCCGGGGCCTCTCCTGTGGGGGGTGGCGGTCTCGGTCGCCCTCCCCATCTTCCCGGCTTCCCGGGCTTCCCCAGTTTCCCAGGGCCCTTCGCCTGCCCCGATCCGGCCGATTGACCCCTGCCGATCCCCGCCGGCCCCTGTCGGAGTCGTCCTTTCGGCTCACTTCCGGGTGAAATCCCCTCATGGGCGGGGCACTCCCCCTCCGCGCTCGCTAGCGTGGCGGTACACCCGCGCCACGCCCCGAGGAGAACTCCGCTGTCCAGCCACCTTCCGGCACAGGTCCGCGGCCCGGCCTCCGCCCCCGGCACCGGGCTGGCGCGCTTCAACTCCCTGCCCCTCGAAGCCGCCCGGACGGCCCTCGCGCACTGCTGCGGCAGCCGGCGGTGGGCGCACCGGATGGCCGCCCACCGCCCCTACCCGGACACCGCGTCCCTGCTGGCGGCGGTCGACGAGGCCTCGTACGACCTCTCCCAGGGCGATCTGACGGAGGCGCTGGCCCGCGAGTCCTCGGCCGAGCTGGGCCACGGGGCGCCGTACGCGGCGCTCCTCGCCCTCGACGCGGCCCGGGCGCAGTACGAGCGCACCTTCGGGCACGCCTTCGTGATCTGCCTGGACGGGCACCCGCCGGAGGAGCGGGTGGACCAGCTGCTGGCCGCGATCCGCCGCAGACTCGCTCACGAGGTGGACGAGGAACGCTCCATCGCGGCCGACGAACTGCGCCTCGTCGCCCGCTCCCGGCTGACGCTCCTGCTGGACCGGCTGGCCGGGCTGCGCCGCACCGACCCCGACGATGGGCTGTCTGAGGCCGATTTCGGGCTATTCGCCCCTGTGGGATAGCCCGTCCGTGCCTGTTTGATCACACCGATGGACCCGGCGCAAGGGAACCGACAAAGCGTCGCTACGATGTCCGGGGCCGGAGGACCGTACCCGGCCGGGCCCGACCGACAAAGAAGCCGGCTGGCCCCCGCCCCGCTTCCGGAGGGTTTTCCGTGCCGGCTGGAACGTTGTACCGCGGCCGGGAAGGAATGTGGTCCTGGGTGGCTCATCGAGTCACCGGCGTCCTCATTTTCTTCTTCCTGTTCGTACACGTCCTCGACACCGCTCTCGTCCGCGTCTCCCCTGAGGCGTACGACGATGTCGTGGCTACCTACAAGACTCCGATCGTCGCGCTGCTGGAGTACGGCCTCGTGGCCGCCATCCTGTTCCACGCGCTCAACGGTCTTCGCGTGATCGCCGTGGACTTCTGGTCCAAGGGTCCCCGTCTCCAGAAGCAGATGCTCTGGGGCGTCGTGATCGTCTGGCTCATCCTGATGATCATGGCTGTGTACCCCGTCCTCGGCCACGCCTACCGCGTTCTGTTCGGGGAGTGACACGCATGTCTTCTGACACTTCTTCCGCCAAGGCCATCGGCGATGTCGGGTCCGTATCGGGCGTCTCCCTCTACGACGTCGAGAACCCGGCGCCGTACATCGAGGCCCCGCGCAAGCGGACCGGCAAGACGCCCCGTTCGACCCGCGGCAACTTCGAGATGGCCGCGTGGCTCTTCATGCGCCTCTCGGGCATCGTGCTGGTCGTGCTGGTCATCGGCCACCTGCTGATCCAGCTGGTGCTGGACGGCGGCGTCTCCAAGGTCGGCTTCGCCTTCGTGGCCGGCCGCTGGGCGTCCCCGTTCTGGCAGGTCTGGGACCTGCTGATGCTGTGGCTGGCCATGCTGCACGGCGCCAACGGTCTGCGTACCGTCATCAACGACTACGCGGAGCGCGCCAACACGCGGCTGTGGCTGAAGGGCCTGCTCTACACCGCCACGGTGTTCACCATCCTTCTGGGCACGCTGGTGATCTTCACCTTCGACCCGAACATCCGCTAGGCAACGGGGCTGAGGCGAATCCCATGAAGATCCACAAGTACGACACCGTCATCGTCGGGGCGGGCGGCGCAGGCATGCGCGCCGCCATCGAGTCGACGAAGCGCAGCCGCACCGCGGTGCTGACGAAGCTCTACCCCACCCGCTCCCACACGGGCGCCGCGCAGGGCGGCATGGCCGCCGCGCTGGCCAACGTGGAGGACGACAACTGGGAGTGGCACACCTTCGACACGGTCAAGGGCGGTGACTACCTGGTCGACCAGGACGCCGCCGAGATCCTGGCGAAGGAAGCCATCGACGCGGTCCTCGACCTCGAGAAGATGGGCCTGCCGTTCAACCGCACCCCGGACGGCACCATCGACCAGCGCCGCTTCGGCGGTCACTCCCGCAACCACGGCGAGGCGCCGGTCCGCCGGTCCTGCTACGCCGCGGACCGCACCGGCCACATGATCCTCCAGACGCTGTACCAGAACTGCGTCAAGGAGGGCGTGGAGTTCTTCAACGAGTTCTACGTCCTGGACCAGCTGCTGGTCGAGGTCGACGGCGTGAAGAAGTCCGCCGGCGTGGTCGCGTACGAGCTCGCCACCGGTGAGCTCCACATCTTCCAGGCGAAGGCCGTCATCTACGCCTCCGGCGGCACCGGCAAGTTCTTCAAGGTGACCTCCAACGCGCACACCCTGACGGGTGACGGCCAGGCGGCCTGCTACCGCCGCGGCCTGCCGCTGGAGGACATGGAGTTCTTCCAGTTCCACCCGACGGGCATCTGGCGCATGGGCATCCTGCTGACGGAGGGCGCCCGCGGTGAGGGCGGCATCCTCCGCAACAAGGACGGCGAGCGCTTCATGGAGAAGTACGCGCCGGTCATGAAGGACCTCGCGTCCCGTGACGTCGTCTCGCGCTCCATCTACACGGAGATCCGCGAGGGCCGCGGCTGCGGCCCCGCCGGCGACCACGTGTACCTGGACCTGACGCACCTCCCGCCGGAGCAGCTCGACGCGAAGCTCCCGGACATCACGGAGTTCGCGCGCACCTACCTGGGCATCGAGCCGTACACGGACCCGATCCCGATCCAGCCCACCGCGCACTACGCCATGGGCGGCATCCCGACGAACGTCGAGGGTGAGGTCCTGGCGGACAACACCACCGTCGTCCCGGGCCTGTACGCGGCCGGCGAGGTCGCGTGCGTGTCGGTGCACGGCGCCAACCGTCTGGGCACCAACTCGCTGCTGGACATCAACGTGTTCGGCAAGCGCTCCGGCATCGCGGCGGCGAAGTACTCGGCCGAGAACGACTACGTCGAGCTGCCGGAGAACCCGGCGCAGCAGGTCGCCGACCTCGTCGAGCAGCTGCGCAACTCCACGGGCAAGGAGCGGGTCGCCGACCTGCGTCTGGAGCTCCAGGAGACGATGGACGCCTGCGTGATGGTGTTCCGCACCGAGCAGACCATCAAGACCGCGGTCGAGAAGATCGCGGAGCTGCGCGAGCGCTACAAGAACGTGTCCGTCCAGGACAAGGGCAAGCGCTTCAACACGGACCTGCTGGAGGCCATCGAGCTGGGCAACCTGCTCGACCTGGCCGAGGTCATGGCCGTGTCCGCGCTGGCGCGCAAGGAGTCCCGCGGCGGTCACTACCGCGAGGACTACCCGAACCGCGACGACGTCAACTTCATGCGCCACACCATGGCGTACCGCGAGGTCGGCGACGACGGCAAGGACTCCGTCCGGCTGGACTACAAGCCCGTCGTCGTCACCCGCTACCAGCCGATGGAGCGTAAGTACTGATGGGCACCCCGACCCTGAGCAAGACGGACCAGATGGAGGCCGCGGCCGCGGCCTCGCCCTTCATCACGGTCACGTTCCGGATCCGCCGCTTCAACCCCGAGATCTCGGACGAGTCGCAGTGGCAGGACTTCCAGATCGAGATCGACCCGAAGGAGCGCGTGCTCGACGGTCTCCACAAGATCAAGTGGGACCTCGACGGCACGCTGACCTTCCGGCGGTCCTGCGCGCACGGCATCTGCGGCTCCGACGCGATGCGGATCAACGGCAAGAACAGGCTCGCCTGCAAGACGCTGATCAAGGACATCAACCCGGAGAAGCCGATCACCGTCGAGGCCATCAAGGGCCTCACGGTGATGAAGGACCTCGTCGTCGACATGGAGCCCTTCTTCCAGGCGTACCGCGACGTCATGCCGTTCCTGGTCACCAAGGGCAACGAGCCGACGCGCGAGCGCCTGCAGTCCGCCGAGGACCGCGAGCGCTTCGACGACACCACCAAGTGCATCCTGTGCGCCGCGTGCACGTCCTCGTGCCCGGTGTTCTGGAACGACGGCCAGTACTTCGGCCCGGCGGCGATCGTCAACGCGCACCGCTTCATCTTCGACTCGCGCGACGAGGCCGGCGAGCAGCGTCTTGAGATCCTCAACGACAAGGACGGCGTGTGGCGCTGCCGCACGACCTTCAACTGCACCGACGCCTGCCCGCGCGGCATCGAGGTCACGAAGGCCATCCAGGAAGTCAAGCGCGCGCTGATCACGCGCCGCTTCTGACCTCCCGGTCATAGCCCCACCCGAGGCCCCGCTCCCAGGACCCAGTCCCGGAAGCGGGGCTTCGTCGTGTCCTCACCCCCAGGGGTGAAGGGGCGGACGGAAGAACCTTTCATCGGACCGGTGGGCCCACGGACGGCGGTACGGTCACGGACGTCGCTTGTACTGGAGCGCTGTCCGCACCCACACTGAGAGAAGGAGGCGCTTTCCATGTCCGCTCTCGCCCATGAGGCGCCGTACGACCCAGGTTTCGACGAAGGCCTCTGGCAGACCTGGAAGGCGATGGACCTTCCGGAGGGCTACCGGGCCGAGATCATCGAAGGGTCCATCGAGGTGTCTCCTACCGGCCGCCGCCGCCACACCGTCCTCGTCCATCGTCTCCGTTGGCTTCTGGACGCCCATCTCGCAGACAGCGGGTTCAGGGTCTTCAATGGCGGAAACGTCATCCGTGGCCGGAAGGTCTGCATCCCCGATCTCTTCGTGGGTCCCGAGGACCTGGACGAGATCCCGGATGAAGAGGGGCTGGGGGTGGACGCCACCCGTGTCCCGCTGGTCGCGGAGATCGTCTCCCCCGGCAAGGACGCCCACCGGCGCGACCACATCCGCAAGCAGCGCTGGTACGCCCTGGCCGGCATCCCCGTCTCCGTCGTCATCGACGACTTCGACGACGAGGGCACGGTGACCGTGTTCAGCGGTCCCGATCCCGAAAAGGGGACCTACGCCACGAAGACCACCGTCTCGTACGGGACCACCGTGGCCATCCCCGACGGACCGGCCAAGGGGCTGGAGATCACCGAGACCCTGACGCGCCCCTAGACGGGGGCCCAGGGGTCTGCCAGGGGTGGGTCAGGGTGGGCCCTGTGGTGTGGAGATCTTCTTCCGCACAGAGTTGGGGGCATGACGAAGCCCGTGAACTCTCGCTCCCGTACCGGCCGTTGGGCCGGGATCGCCGTCGCCGGTGCGGCTCTCGTGGCGGTTTCCGCCGCCGCGCTGCCGGCCTCCGCCGCCACCGGTGGGCCGGGGCCCGTCGCGGTGGGTGCCGCGCCGGTCGACCGTACGGCCCTGGCCGGGCTGATGACGCCGGACGGGGTGGGCAGCGGGACCATGGTGCGGATCACCGGGCCGGGTGTGCGCCTGGCCGGGGCCACCGGGGGGCTCTCGCAGGACCCGGCCGCGAGCTTCCGCATCGGCAGCATCACCAAGGTGTTCACCTCCACCGTGGTACTCCAGCTCGTGGGCGAAGGCCGGTTCACCCTGGACACCCCGGTGCGGGAACTCCTTCCCGGGACCCTCCCCGCCTCGTGGGCGCCGATCACCGTACGGCAGCTCCTCAGCCACACCAGCGGCCTGCGGCTGCCCTGCGTGGCCCCGGAGAACCCCGCCTCCCCCACCCCGGCCGCCGTGATCGCGGCCCTCACCGACCCGAAGTGCCCCGCCGCCGAGTCCCCCGTCACCACCCAGCAGTACAACGGCATCAACTACTTCCTGCTCGGCATGGTCATCGAGAAGGCCACCGGCCGCTCGTACGCCGACGAGGTCCAGCGCCGCATCGCCCGCCCGCTCGGCCTGCGCCACACCTACGTTCCGCGGCCCGGGGACACCTCGATCCCCAGCCCCTCCCTCGCCGCGCCCGTCGCCGACGACCCCTGGGCCTGGGCCGAGGGCGGCATGATCTCCACCGCCCCGGAGCTGGAGCACTTCCTGCGGTCCCTGCTGCGCGGCAGGCTGCTGGCACCCGCCCAGCAGGCGGAGCTGTTCCGCATGCCGAAGCTCTCCGAGGGCGTGCGGGACCGGTTCAGCACGGCCGGACTGCTGCGCGCCGAGCTGGAGGACGGCACGGTGGTCTGGGGCAAGACCGGCTCCAAGGTGCCGAACGCCAACGGCCTGTTCGGGACGCGGGACGGCGACCGCGTCCTGGTCTTCTCGTACACGGTGGCCGCCCGGGACCCGGAGGTGCAGCGGGCCCGCGCCGAGGCCCTCGTCGAGGCGTCGTTCTGAGCGGTGGCCGAGAACCGCAACGCCACCGCGCCATTCGCTTGAACCTGTTCAAAAAGAGGTCTAGAGTCATCGACGTCAGCAGTTGAACACGTTCAAGGGGGCTGAGGGCAATGGACCTCACCGTGGTCGCGTACGTCATCTACCTGCTCATCAGCATCGGACTCACCGTCTGGGTGGCCCGTACGCTCAGCCGCAACGGCCGCGTCTTCATCGGCGACGTCCTGCAGGGGAACGAGAAGCTCGCCGACGCCGTCAACCAGCTCCTGGTGGTCGGCTTCTACCTCGTGAACATCGGCTTCGTGACCCTCTACCTGCGGTCGAGCGAAGACATCATCGCGGCCCGCGACCTCTTCGAGGCGCTGTCGGTGAAGCTCGGCGTCGTCCTGCTGGTCCTCGGCGTCATGCACCTCGGCAACGTGTGGGTGCTCAACAAGATGCGCCGCCGCGGGATCATGGAGCGCCAGCAGACCCCGCCGGTCGCCCCCCAGGCGTGGACCGCTCCGGCCGGGGCCTGACCGGTGGCTCCGGCGGCGGAGGTCACCCGGCACCTGACCGTCCTCTACGACGCGGACTGCCCGGTGTGCGTGCACATCCGGCACTGGCTGCTCGGGCAGCGGTGGCTGGTCCCGCTGCGGCTGGTGCCGGCCGCCTCCTTCCAGGCACGGGACCGGTTCCCGCAGCTGGACCACGCGGCCACCCTCCGCGAGATCACCGTGATCAGCGACCGGGGGCAGGTGTGGACGGGCACCGACGCCTTCATCGTCTGCCTGTGGGCGCTGGCCGAGCACCGGCCGAAGGCGAACTGGCTGGCCACCGCGGCCGGCCGGCCCTTCGCCCGGGCGGCCATGTACACGGCCGCCGCCGTCCGCCATGCGGTACGTACCAATTCCGAAGCGGAGTCCGGAGAACCGGCCTGTGACGAGCAGTGCGCCGCACCCCGATAAGGTCGGACACCGTGACAGATCAGAAGGCGCCCAAGAGCGAGCAGACCCGCACGCTCATCCTCGAAACCGCGCTCCGGCTCTTCCAGGAGCGCGGGTTCGACAAGACGACCATGCGGGGCATCGCCAAGGAGGCGGGGGTCTCGGTCGGCAACGCGTACTACTACTTCGAGTCGAAGGAGCACCTGGTCCAGGGCTTCTACGACCGGATCGGCGCCGCGCACCAGGCGGCGGTCCGGCCGATCCTGGACCGGGAGACCGATCTCCAGAAGCGGCTCGCGGGGGTCCTGACGAGCTGGCTGGACATCGCGGCGCCGTACCACGAGTTCGCCTCGCAGTTCTTCAAGAACGCGGCGGACCCGGAGAGTCCGCTCAGCCCCTTCTCGCCGGAATCGGAACCGGCGCGCAAGGCGGCCATCGACATGCACCGCGAGGTGCTGGCCGGGGCGAAGACCAAGGTGCCGGCCGAACTGGCCGACGTACTGCCGGAACTGATGTGGCTCTCGCAGATGGGCCTGGTCCTGTACTGGGTCTTCGACCGCTCGCCGAACAGCGAGAAGACGCGGCGGCTGGCGGAACGCGGAGCGCAGCTGACGACGCGGGGCATCGTCCTGGCCCGGTTCCGGGTGCTGCGCCCGCTGGTGCGCGAGGTGCACGAGCTGTTCGCGGACTTCCTGCCGGGCATGGCCCAGACGGCGGTCTCGCGCGGCCGGCGGGCGTCGGACCCGCACCCCGAGGAGGGGTGACGGGTCCTCGGGACCCCCTCAGGAACCCAGGACCAGCAGGGCCGCCACGGCCGGGCCGAAGGCGCCGCCCAGCTGGTAGCAGAGGGTGAACAGGCCGATGGCGGCCGGGCGCTGGGCCGGGTCGGAGGCGGCGGCCACGGCGTGGGTGGACAGGACGGCGTTGGCGGCACTGGCGGTGAAGACCCCCGCGGCGGTGGCGGCCAGCAGCAGCGGGCCCGAGGTGGCGAAGATCCCGGCGAGGGCGGCCAGCGCCCCGAGGGAGACGAGCACCGTACGGACGGCCGTGCGGCTCATGCGGGCCGAGGCGGCGGCGAGCAGCCAGGACAGCGCGGACCCGGCGAGCAGGGCGGCCAGCTGGCCGGTCCCGGCGGAGGCGGTGTCCCAGCCGGCACGGTCGGCGAGCAGCCGGGGCACCGAGAAGAGCAGGGTGAAGTAGGAGGCCGACAGGGCCAGCGCGAGGAGCGCCGAGACCACGAAGACGGGCCGGCGCAGCAGCGCGGCGGGCACGAACCCCTCGGGGCGGCGGCGTACGTGCAGGGCGAGCAGCGCGGCGGCGACGAGGGCCCCGCCGAGGGCGGCGAGCGGCGCGGTCGGCAGCAGCACCAGGGCGGTGGCGAGCGCGGTCAGCAGGGCGGCGCCCCGGCCGTCGAAGCGGCCGGGTGCGGGCGGGTTCGCCGCCCCGGCGCGGCGGCCGACGGCGGGTACCGCGAGCAGGGAGAGTGCCGAGACGGTCAGGGCGATCCGCCAGGACGCGGCGTCCGCGAGGGCCCGGCCGAGCAGCGGTCCGGTGGCGCCGAGCATGCCGAAGCCCGCGCTGATGACGCCCATGCGGCGGGCGGTGCCGGCGAGGCTGATCGCGGCGGCCACCAGCCCGGCGCCGCCGGCGGCCTGGGCGCAGCGGCCGAACAGGGTGAGCGCGAGCCAGGGGGAGACGACCACCAGCAGGGTGCCGGCCAGGACGAGCAGGGTGGACAGCCGCAGTACCGCGGGCAGGCCCCGGCGGCGCAGGAGTCCGGCGAGCAGCGGGGTGCCGACGGCCATGGCCCAGCCGAAGGCGGTGAGCAGCCAGGCGGCGGTGCCGGTGGCGACGCCGAGGGAGCGGGCCATGCCGGGGAGGATCAGCACCGGCGCGTTGGCCCCGGCGGCGATGGGGGTGGCCAGCAGGGCGAGCCACAGGACGGGGACGGGTGCCGCGGTGCGCGCGGTGGGCCCGGCGGCGTCGGTGGCCTTGGCCGTGCGCGTCGTACCCGTGGTGCCTGCGGTGGTGGTGGCCGTCATGGATGACCCACTCCCCTTCACGTCTCAACCTTGACAATCTCAACGTTGAGATAAAAACAGGCCGACTACCTCAACGTCAAGTGTCTTAACGTTGAGGTAATCTGTGGGCATGGAGAAGGACACGGTGGCCACGTTCATCGGCCAGTGGGAAACGGAGCGCCCCGACCTCGCGGAGGCGCTGTGGCCCGTCGAGGTGCTCGCCCGCATCCAGCGGATGACCCGGATCATCGACAAGCAGCTGAAGGCCTTCATGGCCGGACACGGGCTGGAGGTGGGCGAGTTCGACGTGCTCGCCAGCCTGCGCCGGTCCGGCCCCCCGTACGCGCTGACCGCCGGCGCCCTGATCCCGGCCGCCATGGTGACCTCGGGCGCCATCACCAACCGGATCGACCGGCTGGAGGCCAAGGGCCTGGTCGAGCGGGTGCGCGACGGCGCCGACCGCCGCTCGGTGCGGATCCGGCTGACCGAGCGGGGCCACGAGGTGAGCGAGACCGTGATGGAGGAGCACCTGCGGCACTACGCGGAACTACTGGCCCCGCTGGACCGCGCCACGTCCGAGACGGTCGCCGGGGCGCTGCGCGCCCTCCTGCTCGCGCACGGGGACACCGCGGCGGCGCCTACAGCCAGTTGAGCTCCCACAGGCGCCAGACGCCCGTGCCGTCGGAGAGGTACTGGGCGCCGGTGACGGCCTCGCGGGACATCACGTAGTCCTTCTTCTGCCAGATCGGCAGCATCGGGACCTGCTGGGAGACCAGCCGCTGGAGGTCCCGGAAGTCGTTGGCCGCCTCGCCCCGGTCCGAGAACGACTGGGTGCGGGTGATCAGTTCGTCGACGGCCTTGTCGGAGAAGCCGTTGTTCATGCTGGAGCCCGCTCCGACCAGCGGCGCGAGGAAGTTGTCCGCGTCCGGGAAGTCGGCGATCCAGCCGATCGTGTAGGCGTCGAACTCACCGGCCGCGTACGCCTTCTGGAAGTCCTCCCAGACCTCGACCGACTTGATCTTCACCTGGAACAGGGTGGTCGACTCCAGCTGCCGCTTGAGCTCCTCGGCCTCGGCGATGTTCACGCCGCGCGCGTTGACGCCCAGGGTGAGGGGGACGGGCCCGTTGATCCCGGCGTCCTTGAGGAGCTTGCGGGCGGTCTGGCCGTTCGGCGCGGGGTAGGTGTCGAAGAAGGGCGTGCTGTGCGCCGCGATGCCCGCCGGGACGAGGGAGTAGAGCGGGGTGACCGTGCCCTTGTAGATGTCCACGGTGACCTTGGAGCGGTCCAGTACGGCGGCCACCGCCTGGCGCACGGCGGGCTTCTCGGCCGCCGAGCCGGGGCGCACGTTGAAGACGATGCTACGGGTCTCCGTGCCGCCGGAGGCCTGGTAGCGGACGTCCTTCATGCCCGGGTTGAGACCGGCGAGGACCGCGGGCGGCATGTCGCGGTGCGCGACCTCCACCTGGTGGTCGCGCCAGGCCTGGTCGAGCTGCGCGGAGTCCTTGTAGTAGCGGACGGTGACCTGCGCCCGGGCCGGCTTGGCCTGGCCCTTGTACGCGGGGTTGGGCTTGAGCTCGGCGCTCCCGCCCGCCTTGTACGCGGCCAGCAGGTAGGGGCCGGTGCCGTCGGCCTTGCCCCCCTCGCGGAGCGCCTTGGCCGGGTACTTGTCCTTGTCGACGATCGAGGCGGCGCCCGTCGCGATCTTGAAGGGGAAGGTGGCGTCGCGGGCGGAGAGGTTGAAGGTGACGATGCGGCCGTCCGCCTTGACCGATTCCAGGGTGTTGAAGAGCGGCGCCGGCCCCTGGTCGGAGTTGATCTCCTTGATGCGGTCGAAGGAGAACTTCACGTCGGCCGCGGTGACCGGGCGGCCGCCCGGGAAGGTCAGGTCGGGGCGCAGCTCGCACTGGTACGTGGTCAGCTTCTGCCCGATGAACTTGCAGGAGGACGCGGCGTCCGGGACGGGGGTGTCGGAGCCGGACTTGATGGTCAGCAGCGACTGGTAGACGTTGCTGAACAGGGCCCAGGAACCGGCGTCGTAGGCACCGGCCGGGTCGAGCGCGGAGACGACGTCGGAGGTCCCGACGCGGATCACGCCCCGGCCGTCGTCGCCGGCGGGCAGCAGCTGCCAGGCGCCGACACCCGCCGCAGCGAGAACCAGCCCGGCCGCAATGATCTTCGAGCGGACAGACCGCATCCCCTGAACCCCGCCATTCGAAACTAGGCATCCGACTATCGGACACCCAATCACGGAATATCAGCCACCGGAAGGGTCTCGATGCCCCGGTCGGACCTGGTCAGGCCTGGTATGAGGCGAGTTCCACCACGGTGATGTCGGAGGGCGCGCCGACCCGTACGGGCGGCCCCCAGGCGCCGGCTCCGCGGGACACGTAGAGCTGGGTGTCGCCGTAGCGCTCCAGGCCCGCGACGGTGGGGTTGGCCAGTTCGGCCAGGTAGTTGCCGGGCCACAGCTGGCCGCCGTGGGTGTGGCCGGACAGCTGGAGGTCCACGCCGTGCCGGACCGCGTCGTGGATGACCACCGGCTGGTGGGCGAGGAGCACGGCGGTCCGCGAACGGTCGCGGTCCCCGAGGGCCGCCCGGAAGTCGGGGCCGTGGCCCTCGCTCTCCCCCTGGACGTCGTTGACCCCGGCGAGGTCGAAGTGGGGCAGCTCGCGGCGGGCGTTCTCCAAGGGGGTCAGACCGAGCTCGCGGACGTGGTCGACCCACTGCTGGGCGCCGGAGAAGTACTCGTGGTTGCCGGTGACGAAGTACGAGCCGAGGCGCGAGCGGAGCAGGCGCAGCGGCTCGGCGGCGGGGCCGAGGTCGTGGACGTCGCCGTCGACGAGGTCGCCGACGACGGCGATGAGGTCGGGCTGCGTGCGGTTGACGGTGTCGACGATGCGCTGGGTGTGGGCGCGGCCGAGGATCGGGCCGAGGTGGACGTCACTGACGACGGCGATCCGGAACCCGTGCGCCGCGCGGGGCAGCCTGGCCAGCGGCACCCTCACGCGCTTGACGCGGGGCCCGCGCAGTACTCCGTAGGTCCCGGCCCCCACGGTCCCCATCGCCGCGGCGACGGCCGCCCCGCCCACCACCCGCGAAACGAACACCCGCCGCGTGACTCCGCCCGGCTCCTTCGCGGGCGCGGCCGGGCCCTGCGGGGCTGTTCCCCTACCCGCCCCTTCCCGCAACCGGGGCTCCGCCCCGGACCCCGCAGGTTCCCCGCCTCCGGCGGAACCGGAACCGCCCGGCTCCGCCGGGGCGGAACCCCCCAGCCCCTCCGGCGTTTGAGGAGCGGGGCCCGCGGCCGCGCCGTCCGGCGCCGTCCGGCCGGCGTCCGCTGCTGCGCCCACCCGGACCGCCGGCTCGGAACTCCCCAGCCCCTCCGGCGCTTGAGGAGCGGGGCCCGGGGCCGCGGGGGTCGTCCCCGTCAGCCGGCGGAGCCACAGGCGGCGGACCGGTTCGGCCACCAGCATCGCCAGGGTCAGGTACAGCAGCACCGCCAGCCACATGTACCCCGGCCAGGCCACCAGCCGTTCCAGCCAGAACGGGGCTCCGGCCCGGCCCGCGGTCAGGGCGGCCAGTGCCAGCAGCGGCAGCGCGAACGCCAGGACCGTACCCGTCCGGCGGGCCGCACCGCCCGCGCGGGTCGTGTCACGGACCAGCCGGATCCACAGCCACCGGTGGACCAGCGCCAGCAGCGCCAGTACGGCGACGACCGCCACGATCACCACGAAAACGGTCATCGTGATTCACGCCGCAGAGCCCGCACGCCACGCAACCCGATCACACCAACGGCCGTCCCCAGGAGAAAGGACGTCACCGCGAGGAGAAGGTGGACCCAGAAGTACGCCGTAGGGTCGCCGGCCGTGTCGAAGGACAGGCCGCTGCCGTTCTTCCACAAGTTCCGGACGAAGGACACCCAGATGAACCAGCTCCACACTCCGAAGGCGAGCAGGAACCAGGAGGCGGTGCGGCTGAGTTTCATGTCCCCAGTATCGGATTCGTCCCCAGGACGGACGCGCCGGGGTGGGCCGTACCGGCGGTGGTTCACCACGGATGGCCGGTCCGGGAGGGCGGACAGCCCATCGGGATGTACGTTCACCTGCGTGTCTGCCAAAAAGACCGCGCTGACGGTCCTTTCCGCCGCGATGCTGCTCCCCGCGATGTTCGTGTCGCCCGCGCACGCCGCGCCGCCGCCCGCGCCGGCGGACGGGAAGGGCCGGCCGCCGAAGGCCCCCGCGGCCCCCGCGCCACCCGCCTCGATGTCCACGGTCGGCGGAGCCACGCTCGGCCAGCCGGGGACCCAGGTGAACCTGCTGCCCGGTGCCCCCGCCCTGCCCGCGAACCTCACCGGCCGGTCGTGGATCGTGGCGGACGCCGAGACGGGCGAGGTCCTGGCCGCGCACAACGCCCACTGGCGGCTGCCCCCCGCCTCCACCATGAAGATGCTCTTCGCGGACACGGTGCTGCCGAGCCTGCCCAAGGACCAGGTGCACCGGGTCTCCGAGCAGGAGATGTCCGGCGTCGGCGCGGGCAGCAGCCTCGTGGGGGTGAAGGAGGACATGGAGTACTCCGTCCACGACCTGTGGCTGGGTGTGTTCCTGCGCTCCGGGAACGACGCCGTGCACGTGCTGTCGGCCATGAACGGCGGGATCGACAAGACCGTCAAGGACATGCAGGCGCACGCCGAGGAACTCCAGGCGCTGGACACCCACGTGATCTCGCCGGACGGCTACGACGCCCCCGAGCAGGTGTCGAGCGCCTACGACCTCACCCTCATCGCCCGCTCCGGACTGCAGAAGCAGGACTTCCGCGAGTACTGCGGCACGGTGGAGGCGAAGTTCCCCGGCCGCCAGGAGGCCGGGAAGCCGCGCGAGTTCTTCGAGATCCAGAACACCAACCGGCTGATGACGGGCGCGGGCGGGATCAGCCCGTACAAGGGCATCGCGGGGGTGAAGAACGGCAACACCACGATGGCGGGCTCCACCTTCACCGGAGCCGCCCAGCGCGGTGACAAGAAACTGCTGGTCACGGTGATGAACCCGGATACCGGCGGGGTCAACTCGGTGTACGAGGAGACCGCCGAGCTCTTCGACTGGGGCTTCGCGGCGGCCGGGAAGGTGAAGCCGGTCGGCGAGCTGGTGCCGCCGAAGAGCGCCGACACCACCTCGCTCGGCTCGCCCGCGCAGTCGCACGAGAAGGGCTCCTCCGCGAGCGGTGACGACTCCGGCAGCAGCGGCGTCGGCACGGCGTTCGGCATCGCGGGCGGGGCGCTGGCCGTGCTGGCGGGCGGGGCGTTCGTGGTCAACCGGCGCTGGCCGCGCGGCCGCCGCGGCCAGCGGAGCTGACGGGGTCAGCCCCGCGCGGGCTCCGGGTCCGGCTTGCCGTCGCCGTCCGCGCCGCCGCCCTGCGCGCCGTCTCCGTCCGCGCCGTCGCCCGTCGCCGTCCAGGCGGAGCAGAAGAGGAGCAGCTTCGCCATGAAGTTGATCCACAGCAGCAGGGCGATCGGCACGCCGAAGGCCCCGTACATGCTCTTGCCGGCGACCTCCCGCATGTAGCCGCTGAGCAGCAGCTTGAGCAGCTCGAACCCGGCGGCGCCGATCAGCGCGGCCTGGAGCAGGCGGCCCCGCGGGGGTTCGACGCCGGGCAGCAGCGTCAGGACGTAGAGGAGCAGCAGGAAGGCGGCGAGCACGCCGACGAGGAAGGCGCAGGTGCGCAGCAGCGCGCCGCCCGCCCCGTCGCGCGGGACGCCGAGGACTTCGCCGAACTTGCCGACCGCGCTGGAACCGATGATCGACGCGGCGGCCGAGGCGAGGCCCGCGCCGCCGAGGCCGAGCAGGACCAGGGTGTCCTTGCCCTTGCGGACGATGGGGTTGCCCTGGTCCTCGTCGTCCTTGTCCCACACGGCCCGCAGGCAGTCCCGCATCGAGCCGACCCAGCCGATGCCGGTGAACAGGAGCAGGGCGCCGGCGACGAGGCCGATGGTGCCGGCGTTGGCGGCGAGTCCGTCGAGGTCGAGCTGGTCGGAGATGCCGGGGACCTGTTCGGCGAGGTTCTTCTGGAGCTTGTCGAGCTGCTCGGGGCTGAGCAGCGCCGCGCCGACGGCGATGCCGACCGTGAACAGCGGGAAGAGCGCGAGGAAGCTGATGAAGGTGATGGCGGCGGCGAGGCGGGCCCAGTGCACGCGTTCGAGGCGCTCGTAGGAGTGCCAGGCGTGCGTCCGCATCGCCGCGGACACCAGCGGCCCGATCACCGGGAGTTTCTTCAGCCAGTCCATGGGGTCACCGTAAATGAGCTGCCGGAAATAGCCGGGATTACCGCTTTCGGGGACTACGGTCGTCGATTGTGACTTTTCGCGAAGCGCGTCCGACGGGCCGCCCGTTCCACGCCCTGGTCCTGCGCGGGCTCCGGTTCCGTGCCGTCCGGGCCCTGCGGCCGCTGCGTCAGGACCGGCCGGCCGTCGTACCGGCGGCGGGCGGCGACTGTGCGGGGACGGGGGCCGGGCCGGTGCCGAAGGGGTACTCGCGGAGCTTGCGCCAGACCCCGTCCGAGCCCTGCTCGTAGAGCGCGAAGCCCTCGCAGTGCCAGGCGGCGGCGTAGTCCGCGAGCTCGGCGAACGCCCGGTCCATCGCCTCCTCGGGGA
Source organism: Streptomyces sp. NPDC059564 (assembly GCF_042735575.1). Taxonomy (NCBI): domain Bacteria; kingdom Bacillati; phylum Actinomycetota; class Actinomycetes; order Kitasatosporales; family Streptomycetaceae; genus Streptomyces; species Streptomyces sp. NPDC059564. The sequence continues at coordinate 18,984 of NZ_JBHWBP010000120.1, forward strand.
TCCCGTGGGCGACCGTCACGTGCGGGTGGTACGGGAACGCCAGCTCGCGGCGGAGCGGTCCCTCGGGGTCGCGGACCCGGCCCTGGAGGCGGGTGCAGTCCGGGGCGCCCTCGGCGAGCCGGACGAAGACGACCGGCGAGAGGGGGCGGAAGGTTCCCGTCCCCTCCAGCCGCATCGGGAAGGAGCGGAAGGCCCCGGCGACCTCGGCCAGGTGGGCGCGGATCCCGGGCAGCCGGTCCGCCTCCACCTCGGTGGGCGGTACGAGGGTGACGTGCGTGGGGATGCCGTGCGCGGCTGCGTCCCCGAAGCCGGCGCGCAGCCCCTGGAGCTGGCTGCCGTACGGCTCCGGGACCGCGATCGAAACGCCGAGCGTTACGGTCCCCACGTGTGTCTCCTCCGTGTCTGTTCGGGATGCTGCCGCCTCAGTGTGGCGCCAGCACCCCCTCCGCCGCCAGGGGCCTCGGTCCGTCAGTGCTTCGCGGGCAGGAAGCCGAGGCGGTCGTAGGCCTGGGCCAGGGTCTCGGCGGCGACCGCGCGGGCCTTCTCCGCGCCCTTGGCCAGCAAGGAGTCCAGGGTCTCCGGGTCGTCCAGGTACTCCTGGGTCCGCTGCTTGAAGGGTGTGACGAAGTCGACCATCACGCCCGCGAGGTCGGTCTTGAGCGCGCCGTAGCCCTTGCCCTCGTACTGGGCCTCCAGGGCGGGGATCGTCTCGCCCGTGAGGGTGGAGTAGATCGTGAGCAGGTTGCTGACGCCGGGCTTGTTCACGGTGTCGAAGCGGACCTCGGCCTCGGTGTCGGTGACCGCGCTCTTGATCTTCTTCTCGGTGGCCTTGGGCTCGTCGAGGAGGTTGATCAGGCCCTTGGGGGAGGACGCGGACTTCGACATCTTGATCGTCGGGTCCTGGAGGTCGTAGATCTTCGCGACCTCCTTGACGATGTGCGCGGCGGGGAGCGTGAAGGTCTGACCGAAGCGCTGGTTGAAGCGCTCGGCGAGGTCGCGGGTCAGCTCGATGTGCTGGCGCTGGTCCTCGCCGACGGGGACGGCGTTCGCCTGGTAGAGCAGGATGTCGGCGACCTGGAGGATCGGGTACGTGAACAGTCCGACGGTGGCGTTGTTCGCCCCCTGCTTGGCGGACTTGTCCTTGAACTGGGTCATCCGGCTGGCCTCGCCGAAGCCGGTGATGCAGTTCATGACCCAGCCGAGCTGCGCGTGCTCGGGCACGTGGCTCTGGATGAAGAGCGTGCACCGCTCGGGGTCGAGGCCGGCCGCGAGGAGCTGCGCCGCCGAGAGCCGGGTGTTGGCCCGTAGCTCCTTCGGATCCTGCGGCATGGTGATCGCGTGCAGGTCGACCACCATGTAGAAGGCGTCGTGCGTCTCCTGCAGGGCGACGTACTGGCGGATGGCTCCGAGGTAGTTCCCGAGGTGGAACGAGCCGGAGGTGGGCTGGATGCCGGAGAGCGCGCGAGGACGATCAGAAGCCATGGCCCCATTCTCTCAGGTACGGGGCCGGGCTCGGGCCCCCCACTGGCCGGAACCTCCCGGGTCGACCCCGCCCCCGCCCGTACTCCGCACGGGTACCGGACGGTAGCGGCCCGACCGGATCTTGCCCCGGCCGATCGACCGATTCCCGCCGGGGGCCGCTACGGGGCCCTACCGCTGCGCGGGGCTCCGGCGGGCGGGGGCCCCTGCGTGCCGCAACCGCTGCGCGGAGCTTCGTGGGCGCCGCCCACCCCCGCGCCTCAAACGCCGGCGAGGCTTGAT
>NZ_JBHWBP010000121.1:0-20675 GCF_042735575.1 Streptomyces sp. NPDC059564
CGGCCCGGCCTGCCGTTCGGGCGCTTCGGAGGTGGGCGGCGGCTACACGCGCCGAGTCGCGGGATGACGCAGCCGCCCAACAACCGGAGTTCGGCCACGCCGCCCGCGCGCCCGGACGCTTCCATGTCGCTGCTGACGCACGTGATGGACCACAGTCTCGACGAGGGCTATGCGGAGGCGTCCGCGCGGCGCCGGGCGGACGGTACGGCGGGACTGCCCCGTAGCCTCAAGGCCAAGCTGGGGCTGGCCGCCGGGCTCGTGATCGCCGCGATGGTCGTCACCCTGGGTGCGGCCCAGGCGCGGATAGCGGCGCCGGTGCTGGCCAAGGAACGCCAGGAGCTGATCGACCGGGTCGAGCGGGCCGACGCGCACGCGAACGGCCTGGAGCGGGACGTCGAGCGGCTGCGTACGGACGTCGAGGACCGCCAGGGCGAGGTGCTCAAGCAGCCCGGCGGAGAACAGGCCCGGCTGCTCGCCCTGCTGTCGGGTGCAACCGAAGTACATGGTCCGGGCGTCAAGCTGGTGGTGGACGACGCGAAGGGATCTTCGTCGGGCGGCGGTGGCGGCCCGCGGGAGAGCGCCGGGTTCTCGGACACCGGGCGGGTTCGCGACCGGGACATGCAGCGGATCGTCAACGGGCTGTGGCAGGCGGGAGCGGAAGCCGTCTCGATCAACGGCCAGCGCCTCACGGCGCTGTCGGCGATCCGGGCCGCCGGTGACGCGATACTGGTCGACAACAGGCCACTGGTGCCGCCGTACGAGGTCCTCGCGGTGGGGGACAAGAAACGGCTGGGCACCAGCTTCCAGGACTCCGTGGACGGCCAGTACCTGCACGTCCTGCAGGAGAGCTACGGGATCCGCTACACCCTGTCCGCCATGGACGCGGTGAAGCTGCCGGCCGCGTCGAGCCTGACCGTCCACACAGCTACAGCAGTAGAGCCGAAGAAGGGTGCATCGTGATCGCGGTACTGGGCCTCGTGGCCGGAGTGGTGGTCGGACTTCTCGTCCGCCCCGAAGTGCCGGCCGTGGTGGAGCCTTATCTGCCGATCGCCGTGGTGGCCGCGCTGGACGCGGTGTTCGGCGGCCTGCGCGCGATGCTGGACGGCATCTTCGTGGACAAGGTCTTCGTGGTGTCGTTCCTGTCGAACGTGGTCGTGGCCGCGCTGATCGTCTTCCTCGGTGACAAGCTGGGCGTCGGCGCGCAGCTGTCGACGGGCGTGGTCGTCGTCCTCGGCATCCGGATCTTCTCCAACGCCGCGGCCATCCGCCGGCACGTCTTCCGGGCGTGAGGCCGATGAGCGCGGACGACACCCCGCCCGAGGAGCCGAACGTCCCGGAGCGGCCGCTGCCCACCGAGTCGCAGGAGACCGGGAGGCAGCGTCTGGCGGCCGGTCTGTGGCCGCCGCGGGTCAGCCGGGCCCAACTGATCGTCGCGCTGCTCCTGTTCGTGCTGGGGCTCGGGCTCGCGATCCAGGTACGGTCCAACAGCGACTCCAGCGCGCCGCTGCGCGGTGCCCGTCAGGAGGACCTCGTACGGATCCTCGACGAGCTGGACGGGCGGACCAAGCGCCTGGAGGACGAGAAGCAGAAGCTGGAGGACCAGCGCAAGGAGCTGGAGAGCAGCTCGAACCAGGCGGAGGAGGCGCGTCGCCAGACGGTGGAGAAGGAGCGCCAACTGGGCATCCTGGCCGGTACCGTGGCTGCGCAGGGGCCGGGGATCACGCTGCGGATCACCGACACCAAGGGCCAGGTGCGCTCCGACCAGCTGCTGGACACGCTGCAGGAGCTGAGGGCGGCCGGGGCCGAGGCGATCCAGATCAACGGCGTGCGCGTCGTGGCGGGCTCGTACTTCTCGGACGAGGGCGGAGGGGTCTCGATCGACGGTAAGAAGATCACACAGCCCTATGAGTTCAGGGTGATCGGCAAGCCACAGGATCTGGAGCCGGCGCTCAACATCCCCGGTGGTGTCGTGCAGACCATGGAGAAGGAACAGGCCACGGTCGCCGTCACACGGTCGGCGAAGATCATCGTGGATGCCTTGCGGGCTGCGAAGCAGCCTGACTACGCTCGGTCGTCATCGTCGTGACGCGGGGCGGAATGTGGACAGGCTCACGTGGGCGGATGCCTGCGGGGGGTCGACGCACGGAAGTCGCGGTGCGTGGTGGAAACTGTCTGGTGGTTACGGACGTTGTGAGAATGTCCGGGTCGGCAGGTGTGTGCATGCAGAGTTCGTCCTGCCCCACGGGCGGGTCTGTTTCGGTCAAGGGGAATCGCCCGTGAAGTTGTTTGAGAAGTTGTTCGGCAAGAAGAACCGCGAGGAAAGCGGTCCGGCACGGCACCGTGCGGGGCACGGCGACGTGGAAGGGCAGGGCGACCGGCCGCTCTTCCGCGACGAGGTGGCCGGCCCGGGTGACATTTCGGGCGCGCAGGGCGCGTCGGCTGTTGACCCTGCCGGTTCCGGAGGCATAGGTTTCGGTGAACCATCAACCTCAAGTGCGGGTGCAGGGTTTGCGCCCGACCCGTATGCCACCAACGCCTCCGCGGGGCAGCCGCGGCGCGAGGAGCCGTCCATGTCGGCCGAGCAGATTTGCAGCAGGTGTGGGCACCGCAGTGATGCGGCGAGCCGCTTCTGCTCCAACTGCGGGGCGCCGCTGCGGGCGGGTCTGACGCCGGAGCGTGCCTCGGAGACCACGTCCACCATCTCGATCTCGGGCCTGGAGGCCTACGAGGCCGAGGTGTCCGGACAAGCGCACGTGTCGTCCTCGCTGTCCCCCGAGGCCCAGGCCGCGGTGGAAGCGCTGCCGTCCGGTTCCGCCCTGCTGATCGTGCGGCGCGGACCCAACTCCGGCAGCCGCTTCCTGCTGGACGGCGAGCTGACCACGGCAGGCCGGCACCCGCAGAGCGACATCTTCCTGGACGACGTCACCGTCTCCCGGCTCCATGTCGAGTTCCGCAGGGGCCAGGAAGGCGGCTTCACCGTCTCCGACGTGGGCAGCCTCAACGGCACGTACGTGAACCGTGAGCCGATCGACTCCGTCGCCCTGCACAACGGCGACGAGGTGCAGATCGGCAAGTACCGGCTGGTCTTCTACGCGAGCCTGCGGGGCGTCTGATCCCTCCCCCGGATTCCGTCCGGGGGACTCCGAGGGAAGGTCCCATGCTGCGTACCCCGACCGGCGGTGTCCCGAAGAACGGCACCGCCGGCAGCGCCGGGCGGCTGGTGAGCATCGGCACGGTGCTGACCACGCTGCGCGACGAGTTCCCCGAAGTCACCATTTCGAAGATCCGTTTCCTGGAGGCGGAGGGGCTCGTCGAGCCCGTGCGCACACCTTCGGGATACCGCAAGTTCAGCACCGGCGACGTGGAGCGGCTCGGCCGCATCCTGCGCCTCCAGCGTGACCACTACCTGCCGCTCAAGGTCATCCGCGAGCAGCTCGACGCCCTCGACCGCGGCGAGCAGATCCGCATCCCCGGGCCCACGGCGCACGGGGAGTCGGTGGATCCGGCCGGTCCCGCCGCCCTGTACGGGGAGGTGGGTCGGGAGCGGCCCACCGTGGCCCGGGTGGACCGCGCCGAGCTGATCGCCGCCGCCGAGGTGGACGAGGTGCAGCTCGTCGAATGGGAGTCGTACGGGCTCATCTCCGAGGTGCCGGGCGGTGGGTTCGACGCCGAAACCGTCACCGTGGCCCGCCTGATCGCGGATCTCGGCCGGTTCGGGCTGGAGCCGCGCCACCTGCGTGCCATGAAGGCCGCCGCGGACCGGGAGGCCGGTCTGGTGGAACAGGTCGTATCCCCGTTGCGCCGCCACCGCAACCCGCAGACCCGGGCGCACGCCGAGGCGACGATGAAAGAGCTCGCGGGACTCTCCGTACGGCTCCACGAGGCCCTCGTACAGACGGCTCTCGGCGTCCGTCTGCACTGACCGGACCGGCCCGAGAAGGGCCCCGACTACCCAAACCGGCCGGGCAGGTCCTAGGGTTGCTGTGTGAACGAGCTCGACGTTGTGGGTGTCCGGGTGGAAATGCCCTCCAACCAACCGATCGTGCTCCTGCGTGAAGTGGGAGGCGACCGGTACCTCCCCATCTGGATCGGTCCTGGGGAGGCGACCGCCATTGCCTTCGCGCAGCAGGGGATGGCCCCTGCCCGGCCGCTGACGCACGACCTGTTCAAGGACGTGCTGGAAGCGGTCGGTGAGGAGCTCACCGAGGTCCGGATCACGGATCTGCGGGAGGGCGTCTTCTACGCGGAGCTGGTCTTCGCCAGCGGGGTCGAGGTGAGCGCGAGGCCATCCGATGCCATAGCGCTGGCCCTGCGCACGGGGACGCCGATCTACGGCAGTGACGGCGTGCTGGACGACGCCGGAATCGCCATTCCCGACGAGCAGGAGGACGAGGTGGAGAAGTTCCGCGAGTTCCTCGACCAGATCTCACCCGAGGACTTCGGCACCGGCCCGCAGTGAGGGCCGGGACGCGAGGAGCCGCGGCAGCGGCGAAACGCGGGCCGCGTCACCCACCGGGTTCTTTCAGCCCATTCGAGTAGCCTTTCCCCGCAATGGGGTACGGGAAACCACTCTCAGGGTGATTATCACTCGGCGTGCCGAGTGTGGCGATCGTTGACGCACCCCTGGTCACTGCCTACCTTCAAGGTGGCAGGTCAAGGACGGAGGGTCGGCGTGAGGATCACGGGCGACGGTACGACCGGGGGCACCCCCGCACGGAGTGATGGTGGGCCGTACCCGCTGCACGGCGGCGCGGCGGGTTCCGCGGGTTCCCCGCACCGTCAGCCGGCGTCGACGCCGGTCGGACCGGTGAGCGACGACCCGGCACCCGAGCAGGTCGGCTACCGGGGACCGACGGCGTGCGCCGCCGCCGGGATCACGTACCGGCAGCTCGACTACTGGGCGCGGACCGGGCTGGTGGAGCCCAGCGTGCGGCCCGCGTACGGGTCGGGCACGCAGCGGCTCTACAGCTTCCGGGACGTGGTGGTCCTCAAGATCGTCAAGCGCTTCCTGGACACCGGGGTGGCGCTGCAGAACATCCGCACCGCCGTCCAGCACCTGCGTGACCGGGGCTTTTCCGACCTCGGACGGATGACGCTGATGAGCGACGGCGCGACCGTGTACGAGTGCACCTCTCCGGACCAGGTGGTGAGCCTGATGGAGGGCGGTCAGGGCGTCTTCGGCATCGCCGTGGGCGTGGTCTGGCGCGACGTGGAGAACGCGCTGTCGCAGCTGCACGGGGAGCGGGTGGACACGGGGGAGACCCTGGTGGGCCACAACCCCGCCGACGAGCTGGCCGCGCGCCGGAACCGGGCCGTCTGACCGGCGCGGACGCCACCGTCACCGCGTTGTCAGTGGCGTAGGGCAGCATCGGTGCGGTGAGAGCCGCCCCGACCATCCTGCACCTGGACATGGACGCCTTCTACGCCTCGGTCGAGCAGGCGTCGAAGCCGAGCCTGCGGGGCAAGGCCGTCATCGTCGGGGGGCTCGGACCGCGCGGGGTGGTGGCCACCGCCTCCTACGAGGCCCGGCGCTTCGGGGTGCATTCGGCGATGCCGACCGCCCAGGCCCGCCGGCTCTGCCCGAACGGCGCCTACCTGATCCCCCGCTTCAGCCTCTACCGGGAGGTCAGCGACCTCGTCATGGGCCTGCTGCGCGAGCTGTCGCCGCTGGTGGAGCCGCTCAGTCTGGACGAGGCCTTCGTGGACCTGGAGGCGGGCGGCACGGCCTTCGACGCGGCCGGCGCCCGGGCCGCGGGGGAGCGGCTGCGGGCCGACATCACGGCCGCCACCGGGCTCAGCGGGTCGGTGGGGCTGGCCGGCTCCAAGATGCTCGCGAAGATCGCCTCGGAGGAGGCCAAGCCGGACGGGCTGCTGCTGATCGAACCCGGGTCGGAACGGGAACTGCTCGCGCCGATGCCGGTGCGGACCCTGCCCGGGGTGGGACCGGCCACCGGGGAGCACCTGCGGCGGGCCGGGATCACCACCGTCGGGGAGCTGGCCGAGGCGGGCGAGGACGAGCTGGTCCGCATGGTGGGCCGGGCGCACGGGCTCGGCCTCTACCGGATGGCGCTCGGGCTGGACGACCGGCCCGTGGTCGCCGAGCGGGACGCGAAATCGGTGTCCGTGGAGGACACCTTCGACGTGGACCTGCACGACCGGGTCCGGATCCGGTACGAGGTGCAGCGGCTCGCCGACCGGTGCGTCGGGCGGCTGCGGGCCTCCGGGCACTCGGGGAGGACCATCGTCCTGAAGGTGCGGCGGTACGACTTCTCCACCCTGACCCGGTCCGAGACCCTGCGCGGCCCGACCGACGACCCCTCCGTGGTGCGGGAGGCCGCGGCGCGGCTGCTGGAGGGCGTGGACACCACCGGCGGAGTGCGGCTCCTGGGGGTCGGCGTGACCGGGCTCGCGGACTACACTCAGGAGGACCTGTTCGCCCAGGCGCTCGGCGCCGGGGCGGAGGGGGACGGTGCGGAGGGGGATGCGGGTGGAGGGGCCATCGCGCCGGACGGGGTGGAAGAGGCTGGTGAGGCTCACGGGGCCGGTGCGGCCGCCGGGGCCGTGGAGGCCCTCGTGGCGCCGGGGGAGCCGGACGCCGCTCCCGTACGGCACTGGGCGGCGGGGAGCGACGTACGGCACGCGGTGTACGGGCCCGGGTGGGTGCAGGGCAGCGGGGTCGGGCGGGTCACCGTCCGCTTCGAGCGGCCCGGATCGCCGCCCGGGCGGGTGCGCACCTTCCGGGTGGACGACCCCGAACTGGAGGCCTCCGATCCGCTGCCCCTCGTAGGGGCGGCGGAGGGACCGCAGGAGGGCTAGGCCTGCTTCTCCGGCGGCGGGCGGTGGAAGTCGGAGGGCAGCGTGACGTCCAGGCCGTAGTGGTGGTAGAGCTGCAGCTCCTGTTCGGGGGAGAGGTGGCGGCCGACTCCGAAATCGGGGGCGTCCTTGATCAGGGAGCGCTCGAAGGGCACCCGCAGGGTCTCGTCCACCACCTCGCTGGGCTCCAGGGGGACGAAGGCGTCCCGCCCGAAGAGGCCGGTCCGGACGGCTGCCCATTCCGGCACGCCCGTGGCGTCGTCGAGGTAGACCTCGTCCACGGTGCCGATCTTGGCGCCGTTGCGGTCGAACGCCTTGCGGCCGATCAGGCTGCGCGGATCGATATCGGTCTGCACGGTCCCTCCGTACGGTCGCAGTGATGAACTCATCCGTAATGACTACAAAAGTGCATATTCGAAGAGAGGGCCACTCGAGGGAGGGTCGAGATCCTCGCTGGTAGGCTGGGTGATGGCTGTTGACCCTGTGCGGGAGAGTCCTCCGAATGAGTTCGACGGAGGCGCCGAAGGAGCAAATCCTCCCCGGAATCTCTCAGGCATACGTACCGCACGTGGTGAGGCCACTCTGGAAAGCAGGGGCGGGTACCGGGCACGCAGTACCGGTCCCTCTCCTCACCGACGGTGAAAGCCGGATCTCAGGGGCGACCCCCGTGAGGCCCGGTGAAGCTCTCAGGTTGAGATGACAGAGGGGGAGGCCGTCCGGGTGCCCGCGCCGTGGTGCCCCTCGCAGGTCATACGACCAGGAGGCCTCCGTCATGACCGCCAACCGCATTCCGCTCTCCCAGCTGGAGCGAGGCATCCCCTTCGAGCAGCGCCACATCGGCCCGGACGCCGAGGCGCAGGCCAAGATGCTCGCCCAGGTGGGCTACGGCTCCCTCGACGAGCTCACCGCCGCCGCGGTACCGGATGTGATCAAGACCGCCGAGGCGCTGAACCTGCCCGAGGCGCGCACCGAGGCCGAGGTGCTGGCCGAGCTGCGCTCGCTGGCGGACCGCAACCAGGTGCTGTCGTCGATGATCGGCCTCGGCTACTACGGCACCTTCACGCCGCCGGTGATCCTGCGCAACGTCATGGAGAACCCCGCCTGGTACACGGCGTACACCCCGTACCAGCCGGAGATCTCGCAGGGCCGCCTCGAGGCGCTGCTGAACTTCCAGACCGTCGTCGCGGACCTGACCGGCCTGCCGACCTCCGGTGCCTCCCTGCTCGACGAGGGCACCGCCGCCGCCGAGGCCATGTCCCTGGCCCGCCGCGTGGGCAAGGTCAAGGGCGGCGTGTTCCTGATCGACGCCGACGCGCTGCCGCAGACCATCGCCGTGATCGAGACCCGCGCCGAGCCCGTCGGGGTCGAGGTCGTCGTCGCCGACCTGTCGGACGGCATCCCGGCCGAGATCGCCGAGCGCGGCGTCTTCGGCGTGCTGCTCCAGTACCCGGGCGCCTCCGGCGCGGTGCGCGCGATCAAGCCGGTCATCGAGCAGGCCCACGAGCTCGGTGCCATCGTCACCGTCTCCGCCGACCTGCTCGCGCTGACCCTGCTGACCTCCCCGGGCGAGCTGGGCGCCGACATCGCGGTGGGCACCACCCAGCGCTTCGGCGTCCCGATGGGCTTCGGCGGACCGCACGCCGGTTACATGGCCGTCCAGCAGCAGCACGCCCGCTCGCTGCCCGGCCGTCTCGTCGGCGTCTCCGTGGACGCGGACGGCAACAAGGCGTACCGCCTGGCCCTGCAGACCCGCGAGCAGCACATCCGCCGCGAGAAGGCCACGAGCAACATCTGTACCGCGCAGGTGCTGCTCGCCGTCATGGCCGGCATGTACGCCGTCTACCACGGCCCGGACGGGCTGCGCACGATCGCCCGCCGCACCCACCGCTACGCCTCCCTCCTCGCCGCGGGCCTGACGGCCGGCGGGGTCGAGCTGGTGCACGGCTCCTTCTTCGACACGGTCACCGCCCGGGTGCCCGGCAAGGCCGCCGAGGTCGTCGCCGCGGCCCGCGAGGGCGGGGTCAACCTCTTCCAGGTCGACGCCGACCACGTCTCCGTCGCCTGTGACGAGACCACCCTGCGCGCCGACCTCGACGCCGTCTGGGCCGCCTTCGGCGTCACCGCGGACATCGAGGCCCTGGACGGGGTCACCGCCGACACGCTGCCCGAGGGCCTGCTGCGCTCGGACGCGTACCTGGGCCACCCGGTCTTCCACCAGCACCGTTCCGAGACCGCGATGCTGCGCTACCTGCGCAAGCTCTCGGACAAGGACTACGCGCTGGACCGCGGCATGATCCCGCTGGGCTCCTGCACCATGAAGCTCAACGCGACCACCGAGATGGAGCCGGTGACCTGGCCCGAGTTCGGCCAGCTGCACCCGTTCGCCCCGGTGGAGCAGGCGGAGGGCTACCTCACGCTCATCACCGAGCTGGAGGAACGTCTCTGCGAGGTCACCGGATACGACAAGGTCTCGATCCAGCCGAACGCCGGCTCCCAGGGTGAGCTCGCCGGCCTGCTGGCCGTGCGCGCCTACCACCGGGCGAACGGCGACGAGCAGCGCACCATCTGCCTCATCCCGTCGTCCGCGCACGGCACCAACGCGGCGAGCGCCGTGATGGCCGGCATGAAGGTGGTCGTCGTCAAGACCGCCGACGACGGCGAGGTGGACGCGGCCGACCTGCGCGCCAAGATCGAGCAGTACCGCGAGCAGCTCGCCGTGCTGATGATCACGTACCCGTCCACGCACGGTGTGTTCGAGGAGCACGTCGCCGACATCTGCGCCCAGGTGCACGAGGCCGGCGGCCAGGTCTACGTCGACGGCGCCAACCTGAACGCCCTGGTGGGCCTGGCCAAGCCGGGTCACTTCGGCGGCGACGTCTCGCACCTGAACCTGCACAAGACCTTCTGCATCCCGCACGGCGGCGGCGGTCCGGGCGTCGGTCCGGTCGGTGTCCGGGCGCACCTGGCCCCGTTCCTGCCGAACCACCCGCTCCAGCCCACCGCCGGCCCGGAGACGGGCGTCGGTCCGATCTCGGCCGCTCCGTGGGGCTCGGCGGGCATCCTGCCGATCTCCTGGTCGTACGTCCGCCTGATGGGTGGCGAGGGCCTCAAGCGCGCCACCCAGGTGGCGGTGCTGGGCGCCAACTACATCGCCAAGCGCCTGGAGCCGCACTACCCGGTGCTCTACACCGGTCCGGGCAACCTGGTCGCCCACGAGTGCATCATCGACCTGCGTCCGCTGTCGAAGGCCACGGGCGTGAGCGTCGACGACATCGCCAAGCGTCTGATCGACTACGGCTTCCACGCGCCGACCATGTCCTTCCCGGTGGCCGGCACGCTGATGATCGAGCCGACGGAGTCCGAGGACCTCGTCGAGATCGACCGCTTCTGCGACGCCATGATCGCCATCCGCGCCGAGATCGAGCGGGTCGCGGGCGGCGAGTGGCCGGTGGACGACAACCCGCTGGCCAACTCCCCGCACACGGCGGCGGCGCTGGGCGGCGAGTGGAACCACCCGTACAGCCGGGACGAGGCCGTCTTCCCGAGCGGCGTCACGGCCGCGGAGAAGTACTGGCCGCCGGTGCGCCGGATCGACGGTGCCTTCGGCGACCGGAACCTGGTCTGCTCCTGCCCGCCGCTGGACGAGTACGACAACTGAGTCCCGTGACGCGGTGAAGGGGCCGGTCCGGAGCGCGAGCTCCGTGACCGGCCCCTTCTCTTTCGTCTTTCGCGTCCGTGCTCCGTACGTGGTCGCCTAGGCCGCCGCGAGCGGGCGGTGCGGGGCGATGATCTGCCCGTCGGGCAGCAGTTCACCGGTGTCCTCGAACAGCAGGACGCCGTTGCACAGCAGGCTCCAGCCCTGTTCCGGGTGGTTGGCCACCGGGCGGGCAGCCTCCCGGTCTGCGGACTCTGATGACGGGCAGGCAGGCTGGTGCTGGCACATGGATGCGTTCTTTCGCTGCGGTGTGGTCTGTTCGCTACGGCTCGATGCGTGATTCATGGCCGTCCCCCTGGGTCGTCCCCGCACCTGCGGGGAGGATGTCCTCAGTCTTCCCCCACGACGGCTGCTTCGCAGGTATTTCCCGGCAGCTGTCCTCATGGAATGAAGACGCATCACCCGTGCGGGCGGTTCAGGCCAACTCCCCTGTCATTTCGGATGGTTCGGGAGTGGCCCGAGCGGACTAGGCCGTATGGGTCACACGGACCAAGCCGAACAGGCCACCGGCGGACCGCCGGTCAGGCCGCTGGCGCGGCCAGCGAGGGCGGTACGGGTGGGGCCGGCGGAGTCAGCCGGTGGGTCAGTACGGGCAGCAGCTCCGAGACGGGGTGCGGCCGGTACGCGGCGATCCCCGGCGGGGCCGGTGCCAGCGGAACCAGCAGGTCGGAGGCGGCGGGCAGGCCGGCGGAGGCGTCGGCGCCGACCGCCCCGTGCAGCCACAGGGTCAGCATGTACAGCTCCGGTACGGACAGCAGACGCGGCTGGTAGCCCTTGCCGAGCGACTCGGCCTGGCGCAGGGCGCGTTCGGTGGCGGCGACGTAGGGCCCCTCGAAGAAGTGGGAGAAGGCCCAGCCGTCCGGGGTCAGCCGGGTGTCGGCCGCGGCGACGAAGCGGTCGCCGCTGCGGATCAGGAACCGCCAGCCGGTCAGCCGGGTGCGGGGCGGGCGGCCGCCGGCGGCGAGACCGGACACGTTGAGCCGGTCGAGCACGTGCACCGGAAGCGGGAGTTCGGCGGTCAGCGGCCCCTGGATCGCGCGCAGGGACGGGGTGTGCGCCTCGTGGACGGCGGTGGGAGAACCGAGTGCCGCGAGGACGCTGCGCAGGGCGGGCGCGGGAGCCGGGGGAACATGCAGCGGCATGGTGGGTCGCCTCTCACTTGGGAGACCTGTGGTGCGGGGGAAGGTGCGGACGGCGCTGTCGCATTCTGGGGCCAGAGGGGGGCTGAGGGGCAATGGCCGCGCGCCAACTCTCTGCCTCGTTTGCGGAGTTTATACGACATGTGTTCACGCAGTGTTTCGGCTACCTGTCCCGGCTATTGCCGACAAGGTGCTTACCGGTCCCGCTGACATGGTATTCATGCCGGTTGCACGCGAACGGGCCGCGCTGACCTCGGAGGTTACCCGACGGGGGCTCGGCTGGAAAGCGCCGGTAATCGGGAATCGGCACAGTCGACGCGGAATTTGCATACGACGTGTTGCCAGGTGAATGTGCCGAAGCGCCCATCTGGCCATACCGGCGCGCGCTCCCCGCCAGACCGCCCCGCGCGGAGTTATCGATCACGCGGATGGGCATCATCGACCTTACGCGCGCTCGGGTGCTCCGGGCGGGGGCACTCGAGGAGGGACGATTCGATGGGGGAGAAGGTCGTGGCAGGCGGATTCGACCTGTCCGATCGGCATCGGTATCGGAGGAAGCTTCACGAGTGCCTGGAGGGACTGGAGCGGCTTCTGGCCGAGAAGAGGTTCGATCGGCCCAAGAACATGATGGGGCTGGAGATCGAGTTGAATCTCGCGGGTGCCGACGGTTTGCCGCGCATGGTGAATGCACAGGTACTGGAGCGGATAGCGAGCCCCGATTTCCAGACGGAACTCGGAATGTTCAATCTGGAGGTGAACGTACTCCCGCACCGGCTCGGCGGCCGGGTATTCGACCAGCTCGCCGAAGAACTGAGCGCGGGGCTGCACTATGCCCACCGGCAGGCCGCCGAGATCGACGCGGGGGTGGTGATGATCGGAATCCTGCCGACGATCTCCCGCGCCGACCTGGCGCTGGCCAACCTGTCCGCCGTGGACCGGTACTCGCTGCTCAACGAGCAGATCCTGATGATGCGCGGCGAGGACTTCACACTCGACATCGACGGGGTCGAGCGGCTGACCTGGAGCACCGGGTCGATCGTGCCGGAGGCCGCCTGTACCTCCGTACAGCTGCACCTGCAGGTCACTCCCGGCCGGTTCGCGGACGTGTGGAACGCGGCGCAGGCGGTGACCGCCGTACAGATAGCGGTGGGCGCCAACTCGCCGTTCCTGTTCGGACGGGAGCTGTGGCGCGAGTCGCGTCCGCCGCTGTTCACCCAGGCCACCGACACCCGGCCGCCCGAGCTCCAGGCGCAGGGGGTGAGGCCGCGCACCTGGTTCGGGGAGCGATGGGTGGACTCGGCGTACGAACTGTTCGCCGAGAACGTCCGTTTCTTCCCCTCCCTGCTGCCGATCTGCGACGCGGAGGAGCCGCTGCGGGTGCTCGCCGAGGGCGGGGTGCCGAGCCTCCAGGAGCTGGTGCTGCACAACGGCACCGTCTACCGGTGGAACCGGCCCGTGTACGGGGTCGCCGACGGGGTGCCGCACCTGCGGGTGGAGAACCGGGTGCTGCCGGCCGGGCCGACGGTGGCCGACGTCGTCGCCAACGCCGCGTTCTACTACGGGCTCGTACGGACCCTCGCGGACGAGCCGCGCCCGGTGTGGACCCGGCTGCCGTTCGCGGAGGCGGAGGCCAACTTCGACGCGGCCTGCCGGTACGGGATCGACGCGCGGATCCGCTGGCCGCGCCGGGGCCGGGCCGGCGGGCTGGTGAGCGTGCCCGCGGTGCGGCTGGTGCTGGACGAGCTGCTGCCCATGGCCGCGGCCGGGCTGGACGCCTGGGGCATCGAGCCCGCCGACCGCGACCACTACCTCGGGATCATCGAGGAGCGCTGCCGGCGCCGGGTGAACGGCGCCACGTGGCAGGTGGACACCTACCACCGGGCGCTCGCCGGCGGGCTGGAACGGGACGCCGCCCTGGCGGCCACCACCCGGCGCTACAGCCAGCTGATGCACCGGGGCGACCCCGTGCACACCTGGCCGGTCGGGCCGGCGGAGGAGGAGGTGGACGCCACCGCGGCGGCCCGGCGCTGAGCCGCCGATCCGGTCCGGCCACCGAGGAGGCAGTATGGGGTGGTCGCAACAGGATGCCGCCGTGGGTCGGCAGGACGGGAGTCGGTCGTGCGGGCGGAGCCGGAGCCGGTGGTCGTGGAGCCGCTCGAGGACGGGCGGCGGGGTCTGCTGAGGACCGAGACGCTGCTCGTGCTCGCGCTGTCGCTGGGCGCGAGCGGCGTCTCGGCGCTGATCAGCTTCATCGGCTCGCTGACGAAACCCGGCGGCCTCAAGGACCAGGCCGCCACGCTCAACGGCTCGTACGCGCCCGGACGGCCCTGGCTGGACCTGGCCTGGCAGCTGTTCGGGATCGCCTCCGCGCTGGTGCCCGTCCTGCTGGTCGCGCACCTGCTGACCCGGGAGGGCGCGCCCGGGCTGCGCGTCCTGGGCTTCGACCGGACCCGTCCGGGGTGGGACCTGGCCCGGGGCGCGCTGGTCGCCGCCGGGATCGGGAGCGCGGGACTGGCCTTCTACCTGGGGGCCCGGGCCTCCGGCTTCAACCTGACGGTGGTGCCGGAGGCGCTGCCCGACGTGTGGTGGAAGTTCCCGGTGCTGATCCTCTCCGCGGTGCAGAACGCCGTGGTGGAGGAGGTCATCGTGCTGGCCTACCTGCTGCGCCGGCTCGGCCAGCTGGGCTGGTCGCCGACGGCCGCGCTGCTGGCCAGCTCCGTGCTGCGCGGCTCGTACCACCTGTACCAGGGCATCGGCGGGCTCATCGGCAACATGGTGATGGGCGCCGTCTTCGTGCTGGCCTACCGCCGCTGGGGCCGGGTCGGGCCGCTGGTCGTCGCGCACGCGCTGCTCGACATCGTGGCCTTCGGCGGGTACGCGCTGCTCGCGGGGAAGGTGGGCTGGCTGCCCACCCCGTAGCCCCTGCCTCAGGGGGTGGTGAGCAGCTCGCCGTCGATCACGGTGACCGCGCGGCCGGTCAGCTGGGTGCGTTCGCCCGCGAGCGTGACCCGGACCAGGCCCTGGCGGGCGCCGCCCTGCAGGCCGGTCATCCGGGTGCGGCCCAGGCGGGCTCCCCAGAACGGGGCGAGGGCGGTGTGGGCGCTGCCGGTCACCGGGTCCTCGTCGATGCCGTGGAGCGGGAAGAAGCCGCGGGAGACGAAGTCGTAGCCGCGGGAGGGGTCCTCGGCGGGCGCGGTGACGATCACCCCGCGGCGGGACCGCTCGCGCAGGGCGGCGAGATCGGGCGCGAGTTCCCGTACGGTCCGCTCGTCGGCCAGCTCCACCAGGAGGTCGCCGATGTGGGCGGCGGTGTCGTGGACCGACAGGACCGCGGGGCCGCCCAGGGCCTCGGCCACCTCGGGGGCCGGCTCGACGGGCGTCAGGGACGAGGTCGGGAAGTCCAGGGTGATCGCGCCGTCCTCGCCGATCTCGGCCGTGAGGATCCCGCAGCGCGCGCCGAAGCGGACCGGGCCCTCGGCGAGACCGTGCTCGTGCAGTACGTGGGCGGTCGCCAGGGTGGCGTGCCCGCACATGTCGACCTCGCCGGCCGGGGTGAACCAGCGCAGCGCCCAGTCGGCGTCGCCGCCGGGCGGCAGGGGCAGCGCGAACGCGGTCTCGGAGAGGTTGACCTCGGCCGCGACCTGCTGGAGCCAGGCGTCCGGGGGGAAGGCCCCGTCGAGGAGGAGGACTCCGGCGGGGTTGCCGTGGAAGGGGCGGTCGGTGAAGGCGTCGACGATTCGGATGCGCATGGATCCGACGGTAGGGGGCCCGGCCGGACGCGGACCAAGGCCAATCCGGGATGACTGGCCTTGGTCCGAACGGTCAGGTGCGGGAGAGGGCCGTGGTGCCGGACAGGAGGGGGACGAGGTTGAAGTTCCCGTCGCCGCGGCCGCAGGCCGGGGCCGCGGCGGCGGTGTTGGAGACCTTGGTCCCGGTCGTGAAACGGCCGTCGCGGCGCGTCGGCACCACCGTGGTGAAGTGGTCGGCGAGGCTGCCGGCGTAGTACTGGCACTGCTGGAGGTTCACGTAGCGCCCGGCGCCGAGGTCCAGGGCGATGACGTCGGACAGCAGGGGGACGAGGGAGTAGAGGCCGCGGCCGGGGCCGCACTCGACCGTGGTGTCGGGGGTGTTGGAGACGTTGGTCCCGGTGCCCCAGTCGCCGCCCCCGCGCGAGACCACCACGGTGAGGTGGTCGTGCTGGAGCTCGGAGTAGTACACGCACTGGTGCAGGTTGAGGTACCGCCCGGAGCTCAGGTCCAGTGACTGGAAGGACGCCCAGGGGCGGATCGCGGTGAAGTTCCCGTCGCCCGCGCCACAGGACAGGTCCCGGTCCGGTGCGGCGGCGGTGTTCGTTCCGGCCGCGAACCGGTTGTCGCCGCTCCGCGGCACCACCGTGGTGAGGTAGTCGACTCCCGGAGTGGGTGCGTACACGCACTGGTGCAGGTTGAGGATGTCGCCGGCCAGCGGCCGGAGGTGGTCGGCGTGGGCGTCGGCGCCGGCCGGTCCCGGTACGAGCAGCAGCGCGGCGGCGCTGAGGGTGGCGGCGAGCCATGTTCCGACGCGTCCCTTGTGGTGCACGAAAGTCCCTTTCTCTTCGGTGCCCCGTACCGCGCCCCGTGTCGCGAGGAGCGGGGCCAGCACAGCACGTGCGTACGCCCCTCGTCAGGAGGTTCCCGCCCGGATCCACCCGAAAGTGTCCATTACGCTCGCCAGTCTGAGATAGGTTCCGATATATCGTTGACGCATCGCGATGGGTCAGCGATAGTGAAGGAGTCGAACACGACAACCGCAAGACAAGCGATGACGAACGATGACGAAAGGAGCGCAGTGATGCGTTCACGTGGACAGCACGAGCACGGACATGAGCACGGACGGGGTCACGGCCACTGCGGGCCGGACCGTCGGGAGGAGTTCCAGGGGCGGCGTGCCGCCTTCGGGCCGTTCGGGCCGCCCTTCGGCGGCGGGCCCTTCGGCGGGCGCGGCGGACGGGGTGGCCCCCGGGGCCGGGCGCGGCGCGGTGACGTGCGCGCCTCCATCCTGGCGCTGCTCGCCGACCGGCCGATGCACGGCTACGAGATGATCCAGGAGATCGGCGAGCGCAGCGGCGGGGCCTGGAAGCCCAGCCCGGGCTCGGTGTACCCGACCCTGCAGCTGCTCGAGGACGAGGGGCTCATCACCAGTGCGAGCGAGGGCGGCAAGAAGCTGTTCACGCTCACCGACGCGGGCCGCACCGAGGCCGAGTCGGGTCCGGACGCCCCCTGGGCGGATGCCGGGCGCGGCTTCGACTTCGAGGCGATGCACGAGGTGCGGACCGCCGGCGTCGGCCTGATGGAAGCCTTCGGGCAGGTCTTCAAGACCGGCTCGCCCGAGCAGCGGGAGAAGGCCCTCGCGGTCATCAACGACGCCCGCAAGAAGCTGTACCTGATCCTGGCCGACGAGCACTGAGTCCGGCCGCCGGACCTCCCGGCACGCACACGGCGCGCCCCGCGAGCTCTCTCGCGGGGCGCGCCGTTCGTGTGGCGGGGGTCAGGCGACCAGGCCGGCCAGTTTGCGGAGCGACTCGTTCAGCGCGGCGGTCGCGGAGTCCTTGAGCTTGCCCGCCATCAGGGACACGGCGGCGCCCGTGAACTCGCCGTCGATGCGGACCGTGGTGGCCCCGCCGTCGGGGATCAGGGTGTAGCGGGTCAGTACGGCCACGCCCATCGGGCCCTTGCCGGTGATCGCGAAGACGCGCTGGTCCTCCAGTTCCGAGACGGTCCACAGGACCTCGGCCGGGAAGCCCATCATCTTCATGTTCTCGGCGAAGGTGGACCCGACCGCGAGGGTCTCGGGACCGCCCTTCGGGAAGTTGGTGTGGGTCATGCTCCACTGGCCGTACGCGTCCCAGTCGGTCAGCTGGGCCCAGAGCTTCGCGGCGGGCGCCTCGATGCGTGATTCCGCGGTGACTTCAGCCATGCGTCCACCCCTTCTCGTCGGGTTCGTGCGGCGGAACGTAGTCCTGGCGGGCGGAACATTCAATACTGACGACCTGTCAGATCCGGGGGTCTTCGGGCGGCCCGGCGCCGGGCCCGTCTCAACAGGCGTCACCGGTGTGACGCTCCTGACCCGCCCTGCCATGATGGCCCGATGCAAGCGTCAGGAAAGAACGCCGGACTGGGCCTCGCCCTGGTCTCGGCGTGTGCGTTCGGTGGTTCGGGTGTGGCGGCGAAGCCGCTGATCGAGGCGGGTCTGGACCCGCTGCACGTGGTGTGGCTGAGGGTGGCCGGGGCGGCGCTGGTGCTGTCCCCGCTGGCCTGGCGGCACCGTGATCTGGTGCGGCGCAGGCCCCTGCTGCTCGCCGGTTTCGGGCTGGTCGCCGTGGCGGGCGTCCAGGCCTTCTACTTCGCCTCCCTGTCCCGGATCCCGGTCGGCGTGGCCCTGCTGCTGGAGTACCTGGGCCCGGCGCTGCTGCTCGGCTGGATCCGCTTCGTGCAGCGCAAGCCGGTGACCCGGGCGGCCGCGGCCGGCGCCGCGGTGGCCGTCGTGGGGCTGGCCTGCGTGGTCGAGATCTGGTCCGGGCTGAGCCTGGACCCGCTCGGGGTGCTGCTGGGCCTCGCCGCCGCCTGCTGCCAGGCCTTCTACTTCGTCTTCGCCGACCAGGGCACCGACGGCGACGACGTGCCCGACCCGATGGGCGTGATCGCGTACGGGATGCTCGTCGGGGCCGTGGTCATGACCGTGATCGCGCGGCCCTGGCGGATGGACTGGGGCGTGCTGGGCGGCGATGCGGCGCTGGGCGAGCAGAGCGTGCCCGCCCTGGTCCTGCTGGGCTGGGTGGTGCTGGTCGCCACCGTGTTCGCGTACCTGACCGGGGTGGTCTCGGTGCGCAGGCTCTCCCCGCAGGTGGCGGGTGTGGTGGCCTGCCTGGAGGCGGTCATCGCCACCGTGCTGGCGTGGGTGCTGCTGGGCGAGCACCTCTCGACCCCGCAGATCGTGGGCGGGGCGCTGGTGCTGGGCGGTGCTTTCATCGCGCAGTCCTCGCGGGCCGCCGCGCCGGGGGCCGCCGATCCGGTCGTACTGCCGCGGGAGACCACCAGCGCGTAGGGCCGGGGCGGGCTGGTCCGGGGCGGGGGCAGCCCGTAGGGTGCTGGGCATGCCGTCGACCGTGCTTCCGCCTCCCGCCGCCTAGCGCGGGCGGCCACCACTCGAACGAGGATCCCGCCCGGGGAGTTCCCGGGCCGGTTCGCGCTGCCCGCGAAGCGATGACCTGCTTCCTTCATCCTTCACGCATGCGCGGAGACACACGTGTCGAACCATTCGCCCGCAGCCGGGCGCAGTCTGCTGTACCTCGTCGTCGCCGGAGCCGCCTGGGGCACCGCCGGGGCGGCCGCCTCCCTCCTCTTCCTGGCCAGTGACCTCGGCCCGCTCGCCCTGTCGTTCTGGCGGTGCGCGGGCGGGCTGGTGGTGCTGCTGGGGGTGCTCGCCGTACGCCGCCCCGCGCGGCGGGGGCGGTCCGCGCAGGCCTCGCCCGCCTCGCCTCTCTCGCTGATCGGGACGGGGCTGATGTTCACCCTGTTCCAGGCCGCCTACTTCGCCGCCGTGCGCGACACCGGCCTCGCCGTCGGCACCGTCGTGACCCTCGGGGCGGGGCCCGTGCTGATCGCGCTGGGCGGCCGGTACTGGATGGGCGAGCGGCTGGGCCGGGGCGGGGTGGCCGCCGTCGTCGGCGCGCTCGGCGGGCTGGCCGTGCTGGTGCTCGGCTCCGGGGGCGGCGAGGTGCGCCCGCTCGGGGTCGGCTGGGCGCTGCTGTCGGCCGCCGGGTACGCGGGGATGACCCTGCGGGCGCGGTGGCTGGGGCGGCGCGGGGCGGGCGGGGACCCGCTCGTCACCACCGCCTGGTCGGTGGCGGTGGGCACGGTGTGCCTGCTGCCGCTCGCGCTGCTGGAGGGGCTGCTGCCGCACACGGCCGACTGGGGCCGGGTGCTCTGGCTGCTGGTCTACGTCGCCACGGTGCCGACGGCCCTGGCGTACGCGCTCTACTTCACGGGCGCCGCTGCGGTGCGGGCCGCGACGGTGTCGGTGATCATGCTGATCGAGCCGGTCGGCGCGGCGGTGATCGCCGTCGGGCTGCTCGGGGAGCGGCTGACCGGGGCGGTGGTGCTGGGCACCGTACTGCTGCTGTCGGCGGTGGGCGCGCTGATCGTGGCCGAGGCGCGCGGGGCGGGGACCGGGTCCGGGGGCGGGCCGGTGGCCGGGCCCGCCCCGGAGCCTCAGAGCGCGGTGATGTAGTCCGGGGTCGCGATGCCGGGGGTCAGGTCGGCGGCCGGGACCGGGGTCCCGTACGCCGGCGCGACCGGGACCACGCCCGACCAGAACGGCAGCCCCAGGTCCTCGGCGTCGTCGTTCGGGCCGCCCGTACGGATCTTCGCGGAGACCTCGTTCAGGTCCAGGCGGATCACGGCCGTCGCCGCGAGCTCCTTGGCGTTGGCCGGCCGGGAGTCGGCCGAGCGGCCCGGGACGACGTGGTCGACCAGGGCGTCCAGGGCCATGCGGCACTCGTCCTCGTCGGTGACCTGGTAGGCGGTGCCGTGGACGACCACCGAGCGGTAGTTCATCGAGTGGTGGAACGCGGACCGGGCCAGGACCAGGCCGTCCACGTGCGTCACCGTCAGGCAGACCGGCAGACCCGGGTCGGCCTTCCCGGCGGCCAGCAGCGGGCGCGATCCGGTGGAGCCGTGGATGTAGAGGGTCTCGCCCACCCGGCCGAAGAGGGTCGGCAGGACCACCGGCGCGCCGTCGCGGACGAACCCGAGGTGGCAGACGTAGGCCTGGTCGAGTATCGAGTGCACCGTCTCGCGGTCGTAGCGCGCGCGGTCGCGGGCGCGGCTCGGGACGGTGCGGTCGGTGGGCTCGTAGGCGGCGGGGGAGGCGGTCATGATGCGGACTCCGTCCTTCGTCGCCTTCGAGGGCTACGACACGGTCACGGTCCTGGCCGAGGTGCTGCGTTCCCAGGGCGTGGACCGGCCGGG
>NZ_JBHWBP010000122.1:0-20474 GCF_042735575.1 Streptomyces sp. NPDC059564
GTGACCTCGCGCAGCGCCTCCCCCGTGGGTGACGCGGGCCGGCGGGCCTCGGCGTGCACCGGTTCCGCGCCGCCGCTCCCCGCGGCGGCGGCGCCCGCTCCGACGAGGCCCGTGACGCCCAGGACCGCGAGCGCGAGCAGGATCCGCCGCCGGTGGCGGAGGCCTCCCCCGTGCGGCCCCGGTGTCCGGCGTTCGCGCGGTCCTCGCGGCCCGTCCGGGGTTCCCCCCGGTTCCGGCGGCCCTCCGACCGCGTCCCCCTCGCTGGACATCTGCCCCACCCCCGGTCCGTCCCGTGGTCCGCCGCCTTCGCGACACACGAAGTCTGCGGCCGCGCACCGGTCGCGGTCGTTGGCGCACGGTGCACACGTCATTGGTTCTCGGCGCACGCGGAGCGGTCCCGCCGTCGGCGAGATCGCGCCGGATCCGGTGCAGCGGGGCCGGATCCCGGGCGGCCTTCGCCGCCTTCCGCTCCGGTGGCCCGTGCGGCACCTGCCGACGCCCGTCCGCCCCGAACGCCCCTTCCGCCTGCCTCCGCCGGGACGATCCGGATCAGGCCGCGCCGCGCGGCGCGGCGTGGACGGCCGCCGATGCCCTCCGCAGGATTGAGGACCCTCCGCATCGGGGGAGGGAAGGCCCGGGGGGGGATCCATGGGACTGACCGTCTACGACACGGCGGACCTGCCGCCCGAGGACCGCTTCGCATGGTGGCGGGAGACCGTCAGCCAGGGGGCCGGGGCCACCCAGGTCACGAGCGAGGACCGGGCCGGCTTCGCCGGGAGCATGGAGGTGCTGTCGCTGGGGGCCGCGCGGATCGCCACCCTCTCCTACACCGGCCTGCGCTCGCGGCGCACGGCCCGTCTGATCCGCCGGGCGGACCCGGAGACGTACGAACTCACGCTCCTGCTCGGCGGGACCATGGGAATGTCCCAGTCCCGGCGGGAAACCCTCCTGCGGCCGGGGGACTTCAGCCTGTGGAGTTCATCGCTCCCCTACGACAGCCAGGCCGGGGGCGGGCCGCACACCGGTCCGGCCCGCGCCCTGGTCCTCCATCTGCCCCGGTCCTTCCTCCCCCTGCCCGAGGCCAGGGTCGACCGGCTCCTCGCGCAGGGTCTGCCCTCCAGGACCGGGGTCGCGGCGGTCTTCGCCCGGCACCTCGCGTCCGTCGTCCTGGAAGCGGAGTCCCTCACCTCCGTGGACGAGGAGCGCCTCGGCCTCATGACGTGGGACCTGGCGACGGCGTTCCTCGCCCACCACGTCGACGCCACGGACCGGCTGCCGCCGCACACCCGGCACCAGTTGCTGGTCAAGCGGCTCGATCTGTTCATCGAGGACCACCTCTCCGACCCCGAGCTCTCGCCGCCGGGGATCGCGGCCCGCCACCACATCTCGGTGCGGCTCCTGCACCGGCTCTTCGCGGACCGGAAGGAGTCGGTATCGCAGACGATCCGCCGACGCCGGCTGGAACGCTGCTCGGCCGACCTGGCGGACCCGCTGCTCGCCGCGCTGCCCGTGCACGAGGTGGGCAGACGCTGGGGCTTCCCCGACGCGGCGGGCTTCAGCCGAGCCTTCCGCGCCGCCTACGGCCTGACCCCGGGCGAGCACCGCCGCACGCACCTGCCCCCGCTCGCCGTGACCGCGGGAACCCGCTGACGGCTGGGTACGCGAACGGCTGGTCTCCGTCGGACACCGCGTCGCGGGTGGAGGCCCAGGTGTGCGCGAGCAACGAGCGGCGCTCGTACCAGCGGCGGACCACCAGCACCGCCTGGAAGGCCAGCACCGCCCCGGCGACGGCGGCGGCCGGCACGGCGGCCGGCCATGCGGCAGCCGCCCGTGACAGCGGAAGGTCTTCCAGCGAGGCGACGAACGGCACCTGGAACAGGCCGATGAGCGCCGCCACGGTACCGCCGGCCAGCAACACGGCGGCCCCGGTCAGCGCCGCGCAGGCTTCCGCCGGCGGCAGGAGCGCGGCCAGCCGGCGGGTGGCCGGCGCCGCGCCCCACGGAAGCACCAGGGTCAGCATGACCAGCGCGAGGACCAGGACCAGGGTCATTCGCCCGCCTCGGACTCCAGGAGCAGGCGCCGCAACGCTTCCTCGTCGTCTCCGGACAGCGAGGACACGAATCGTTTCAGCACCAGGTCACGCTGCGGCCCCCGGTCCAGCTCCCGGCGCATGCGCCCGGCCGCCAGCCCGGCTGCGTCGTCCGCCGCGGCGTAGGAGAAGCCCCTGCCCTCGCGGGTCCGTACGACCGTGCCCTTCTCGTACAGGCGGGTCAGGATCGTCGTCACCGTCGTCCTCGCCAGGTCCCGGCCGAGCGCGGCGTTGATCTGCTGCGGCGTCAAAGAACCCTCGGCCGCCCACAGGACCGCCAGCACGTCCGCGACGAGTTCCCCGTGCGGACGCCTGGCGTCCCCGCCGTCCTCCACCATCCCGCTACCGCCCTGCCGCCGCCCCGGGCCGACGCGCCCGGACATCGATAAATAGGTTTGCCCTATGTAACTGTACGGGGGCATGTCTCCACCCCCGGGCGGCGCCGCCGGAGGTGGCCGGGCGCGGCCGACGTGACCGATTCGCTCCTCTTCATTTCCCGGCGATCTCGCCCTGCGCCCTCTCGATGCCGGTGTGCAGGTCGTCGGCCGCCTGGAGGGACGCACCGGCCGACACGGCCAGGCAGGCCGGCAGAGTGACGGCGGCCAGGCGACGGTGGGCACTACGGGTACGCGTACCGGCGGGCCGGCCGAGCAGGGCCGCGACCCGCAGGGGCACCGGGCCCGTCGTGGCGGCCAGCGCGAACCCGGGCCGGCACCGGGCAGGGGACGTACGGGCGGCCAGAGCGGCGGCGTTCCTCCGCGGACAGGGCGCGCAGCATCCCCGAGGTGACGACGATGCGGCCGAACCGGCCGGCAGCCAGGCGGCCCGCCCCGGCGGGAGGCTCGCGACCAGCACGCGGCACGCCGGGCCCGCCAGGAAGGGCAGCAGGAGCGGCAGCGTCAACAGCCCGATCATCCGGCACCCCCCGCGCCGTCCGCCTCCAGCAGGCCGCGCAGCAGGGCCTCGTCCTCGTCTCTCAGCTGGGAGACGAAACGGCTCAGCACCGTACCGCGGTCCTCGGTCTTGGCCAGTTCGGCGTGCATGCGGCGCGCGGTCAGCCCCGACGCGTCCTCGGTCGGCAGGTAGGCGAACCCGCGGCCGGACCGGGTGCGGGTGACCACGCCCTTCTCGTAGAGGCGGGACAGGATGGTCGTCACCGTCGTACGGGCGTGGGAGGAGCCGAGCGCCTCCTGGACCTGCCCCGGCGTCAGCGGAGCGCCCGCCGCCCACAGCGCCGCCAGGACGCTCGCCCCCAGCTCACCGGCGGGCCGCCGCTCCCCGTTCGCGTCCCCCATGGGAATCTCCTCACCACCACGATCGTCTACAGTGTCGTAGACCGTCTACAGAACTGTAGTCGATGACGCTGTCGCGACCCGGTCCACTCACCCCAGGGGAGCCGCCCACCATGGTCCTATCCGCCCATACGGCAGTGCCACAGGCCGTGAACCTGCTCGACGCCGGGTCCTTGCTGTCCGCGTTCGGCGCACTCGGCATCGCCGTCGTCCTCTTCGCCGAGACCGGTCTCCTGGTCGGCTTCTTCCTGCCCGGCGACTCCCTCCTGTTCACCGCGGGCCTGCTCTGCGTGCCGGGTGGAGACCGCCCCGTCCACCTCTCCCTGCCCCAGGTCCTGGCCTTCGCCGTCGTCGGCGCGCTCCTGGGGGCACAGGTCGGCTACGCGATCGGCCGCCGCGGCGGCCGGGCCCTGCTCGCCAGAAGCCGCGGCCGCAAGCTCCACGAGGGGGCCGAGCGCGCCGAGGAGCTCCTCCAGCGGTACGGCCACGCCAAGGCCATCGTGCTGGCCCGCTTCGTACCGGTCGTGCGCACGGTCCTCAACCCGCTGGCCGGAGCGCTCAACGTGCCCGCCGGTGTCTTCGCCCTCTGGCAGATCGTGGGCGGACTGCTCTGGACCGTCGGTCTCGTCCTCGCCGGGTACGCCCTCGGCTCCTCCGTGCCCGACGTCGACCGCTACCTCCTGCCGATCGTGGCTCTCGTCGTCCTCGTCTCCCTCGCCCCGCTCGCCGTCGAGGTGATCCGTCGGCGCAAGCCCCGCGCCCCCGACGGAAGCGCGCCTTGAGCCTCCCCGGTCGCACGCTGACGGCCGCCGCCGCGCCCCGCACCGCGGGCACGCGGTGGTGGCGGCCCGCCGTGCCGGTGCTGCTGCCGGTGCTGGTGTGCCCGGTGCTGCCGGCGGCCCTCGCCGGAGTCATGGCCTTCAGGACCCACCCGTGGCGCGGGGCGCTGGCGGGGTCCCTGGCGCTGGTGTCCGTACAACTGCCGCGCATCGCCCTGGCGTCGTGGCTCGCCCGGCCCCGGACCGCGCCCGCGCTGTGGGCCGCGGCCGTGGGCGTCAGCCGCGTCCACCTCGGCATGCACTGGCCCACCGACGTCCTGGCGGGATGGCCGCTGGCCGCCGTATGGGCCGGGCTGCTCGGGATGTTCCTGGTTCTCCTCCGGCGCCGGAAGGCCGGCGCCGTCCCATCGAACGAAGGTGAAGACACGTGAGCGCGATCAGTGTGGGACAGGCCGTGGTCCTGGGCGTGGTGGAAGGGGTGACGGAGTTCCTGCCGGTCTCCTCCACCGGCCACCTCAAGATCACCGAAGGGCTGATGGGCATCCCGGTCGGCGACAAGTCCGTCGTCGCCTTCACGGCCGTCATCCAGGTCGGCGCGATCGCGGCGGTCCTCGTCTACTTCTTCAAGGACATCGTGCGCATCGTCTCCGCGTGGGGCCGTGGGCTGGCCAACCGTGAGGAGCGCTACCACCACGACTACAAGTTCGCCTGGTGGGTCATCTACGCCACCATCCCGATCGTGGTCGTGGGGCTCGCGGCGAAGCCGCTGATCGAGGGGCCGCTGGCCTCCCTGTGGGTGGTGGCCGGATCGCTGATCGTCGGCAGCGGCCTGATGTGGGCGGCCGACCAGATGGGCCGCCACAAGCGCGGCGAGGACGACACCTCCCTCAAGGACGCCATGCTGGTCGGCTCCTCGCAGATCCTCGCCCTGCTCTTCCCCGGGTTCTCCCGGTCCGGCGCCACCATGTCCACCGGCCTCATCCTCGACCTGGAGCGGGTCGCCGCGACCCGCCTGTCCTTCTACCTCGGCATCCCCGCCCTGACCGGCGCGGGCCTGTACGAGCTCAAGGACGCCGTCGGCGCCGGCATCGACACCCTCCCGCTGGTCATCGGCACCGCCGTGTCCTTCGCCGTCGCCTACGCCTCCATCTCCTGGCTCCTGAAGTACGTCGCCAAGCACTCCTTCAACGCCTTCGTCATCTACCGGATCGTCATCGGCGTACTCCTCTTCGGCCTGCTGGGCACCGGCATCCTGCACGCCTGACCACCCTGTGCGCCGGCCTCGTCGCCCACCAGGCCCTGACGGCACTCACCCACGTCCTGCCCGGCCTCACCCTCCTCACCTCGGCGCCCGCTCCCCGCCCGGCCAACCTCATCCTGCGCCGGCGGGCCCGGCTCCACGTCGGCTGGTAGCGCCTGCCTGTGGCCGAGTCGGCCCGTCCGACCTGCGAAGATCGCTGGACAGGACGGGCCGGCGGCACCAGGGAACGCGTCCCGTCCCACCGCGGCACGTGTACGGGGAACCGATGGCGTCACGTGTCCATCAGACAGGTCAGACCAGTCAGACCAGTCGGACCAACTGCGTGATTCGGGAGATGCCGGGCTTGATGGGGACGATCGTGGGGGAAGCGCTTCTCGAACGGGAGGAAGCGTTCGGAGCGGCCGCGGGTGCCGGAGCGGCCGCACGGTCCGGCAACGGCCGTTGGCTGGGGCTGGCCGCGGCGACGGGCATGGGCCGTACCGCCCTGCTGGACGAGGTGGTGCGGCGGGAGGCCGCGGACGGCGGCATGCGCGTCCTGTACGCGCGCTGCGCACCGGAGGAATCGGCCTTCCCCTTCGCCCTCGTACGGCAGCTCTTCCCCGAGGCCGGGTACATCCCCTTCGCGGACCCACCGGTCGGCGAGGAACAGCGGACCTTCCACCGGCTCGTGACCGACCTCGCCCGCACCGCCCACCGGCAGCCCGTGCTCCTGGCCGTCGACGACCTGCACGACGCCGACGCGGCATCACGCCGCTGGATCGGCTACCTGGCCCGCCGGCTGGCCACCCTGCCCGTACTGCTGGTCCTCACCGAGTGCCAGGAGAAGGGCGCCACCGCGCTGCCCGGGACGACGGGCACCTCCGTACCGCTCCGCCCGCTCGGCCCGGACGCCGTCACCCGTCTCGTCCGCTCCCTCGGACACGACGCCGACCGGGCCGCACTGTGCGTCCAGGCGTGCGCCGGCAGTCCGGCACTGGTGCGCGCCCTCCTCTCCGACCTCCGCGAAGGGCCGCCGCCCCGCCGTCTGTCCGATCTGGCGGGGAGCCACTATCGCGACTCGATCGCCCACTGGATACGGGGCCGGGCCGACGCCCGGTCGCGCCGCCTGACCCTCACGCTCGCCGTCGCCGCGGACGGCTCCGCGGCGCTGGACGAAGCCCTGCTGCACGAGGCCGCCGGCCTCGGCCCGGAAGGCCGTGCCGCGCTGCCGGACACCTCCCGCCTCGGTCGTCTCCTTTCCCATCCGCTGGGACGCGAAGCCGCCCTCGCGGCAGCCGATCCGGCCGAACTGGACGCACTGCGCCGCCGCGTCGCCCGCTCGCTCGACGAGCGCGGCGCACCCGCGACGGGCGTCGCCGCTCACCTGATCCGTGTCGACCGGCCCGACGAGGAGTGGATGACGCAGTCCCTGGAGGACGCCGCCGAGGAGGCCGTGCGCGGCGGCCGGGCCGACGAGGCCACCGTCCTCCTCCGCCACGCCCTCACCGGCCCGCTCGCTCCCGGCCGCCGGGCCGCACTCGTCCTGCGGCTCGGGGCCCTGGAGCTGCCGCACAGCGCCGACGCCGCGATCCGCAGGCTGCGCGGGGCTCTGGAGCTCGATGCCGGTCACCACGAACGCGCCGCCGTCGCGCCCGCCCTCGGCGCGGCCCTCGTCGCCCGGGGCCGCGCGGACACCGCCCTGCGCATGATGCGCGAGGTGGGCAGCGCCATGGACGACGGCGAACTCGTCCGTGTGCTGCAGTCCACCGCCGCCCTCATCGCCTCCCACGACGCGGCCGCGTGGCGCAATGCCGTCGCCCACATGCGCGACCTGGCGGCGACGGCCCCCGCCACCGTCGAACCGCTCGCCTGCGGACTCGTCACCGAATACGAGGCCGGGAACGGCACGTTGTCGGCGGCCGAGGTCCTCTCGCGGGTGCTGCCCCGGCTGGCGGCACCCGTGGACCCCAGGCTCCGCACCGGCTGGCTGGGATCCGCGGCCACCCTGCTGCAATGGGCCGACCGCCTGGACGAGGCCCGGGCCCTGGCGGAGGAACACCTCCCCGCGCCGCCCGCCCTCCCGGACCTGACCGACGTCGGACGGCAGTGCCTGCTCAGCGTGCGGGCCGAGGCGGCCCTGTGGGTCGGTGACTTCCGCCGGGTCGTATCCGAGAACACTCCGCTCCTCGCCGCGTGCACCGGGCAGGGGGTACGCATGCCCCACCTGGTGTCGATGGTGGCCCTCGCACAGTACGAGCTCGGCCACCGGGACCACGCCTGGCGGCTGCTGGCCACCCTCGACGAGGACGGCGCCGACAGCTCCTGGGAATGGAACGAACTGCGCTACGCCCGGGCCCTTCTGCACACGGCCGAAGGCCGTTGGCAGGCCGCTCTCGACGACTACCTGTCCTGCGGCGCCGGACAGGACGCCCGCGACTTCGTCAGCCCCGTGGCCACCCCCTGGCGGTCCGGCGCGGCCATGGTCCTGGTCAGGCTCGGCGAACCGGCGAGGGCCATGGACCTCGCCGAGGAAGAGCTGCGCCACGCACGGACCTGGGGAACACCCCGCACGGTCGGCCGGGCGCTGCGGGCCCGCGCCGCGGCCGTGGGCGGCCTCCGGGGGCTGAAGACACTCGCCGAGGCCGTGGCCGTGCTGAGGACCGCGGCGGCACCCGTGGAACTCGTCGAAGCCCTGATCGACCTCGGCCGCGCCCGTATCGACGCGGGGAGCGGTCGCAAGGGCCGCGACGACCTGTGCGAGGCCCTTTCCCTGGCACAGCGGCTGCTGGCCCCCGGCCCCGCCGGACGGCCGGAGCCCGCGGCCACCGCCGGCGCGGGGCGGGTCACCGGGCGCCTGGTCCGGGTCGCCGAGGAGGCCCTGCAGGCCGGGGGCATCCGCCGGACCCAGCGGGCCACGGCCGGCAGTGCCGCGCTCACCCGGGCGGAGCGGCGGGTCACCGAACTGGCCGTCCGGGGACGGACGAACGCCGAGATCGGCGCGGAACTCCACCTGGCCCGCCGCACCGTGGAGACCCACCTCACCAACGCCTACCGCAAGCTCGGCGTGGCCCGCCGCACCCAACTCGCGGCCCACCTGGGCCAGGTGGACCCGGCCGGCTTCCCCGCGACCCGGGCCTGACCACGCCTGCCCGACCGGGGCCGCCGCCGCGGCGGTACGTCCGCAGTGTTCGTGGTCTTCCACGATGCCGAGCCGCACACCCACCAGGCATCGTGGGAACCGCGTCGGGCAGGGCCCCCCTCCCAACCCCGCCGCACCGCCCGGATTCCAGGGGGAATCCGGGCGGTTCCCGCCCCGCACCCGCCCGCCCCGATCCGGGACGTGGCCGGGTCAGGGTTCGCGGTCCATGACGCGACGGGCCGCTTCGGCCTCGGCCGCAGGCGGAGAGAGTTCGTCGAGGGTGTCGAGTTCGTCGTCCGACTCCAGCTCCTGCTCCCAAGCGGCCGCGAGTCGCTGCTGCTCCTCGCGCGCCCTGCCGGCGACGTCCTCCCGGCGTTGCGGGTCCAAAGCCGCGAGGAAACGTCCGACCGCGTCCGTCGGCATATCGTGCTCCTTCTCGCCGTGGGGAGGGGCGGCAGCCACTGCGATGCCGCGCCCGGCCCAGGATGGCGAACCCGGCAGACGCCGACGGCCCGACACGGCGCATCGCCACCCGAATGCCTGCCCCGACCCGTCAAGGGCCGGGTGACGCGGACCCGCACCGCGGTGAAGCCGGTCTCCGGGATGGGGCCGGCGGGCGCGGGCTTCGTACTGCCGGCCCCGGCCCGGAACCGAGCCCCGGCCCGCGAGGGCCGCTCCATCAAGCTCCACACCCTGTCACGCCCCGGCGGGGCGGGGTCCTGCACCCCGCCCCCACCGCACGGGTCAGCGGACGACGTCGAAGACGCTCTTCTGCAGGCCGTTCGCGTACGCCTCGTGCTCGACGAGCTTCAGCTTCTGGGTGTCCTTGTCCGTGACGCTGAACAGACGCTTGCCCGCGCCGAGCAGGAGCGGGAAGACGAGCAGGTGGTAGCGGTCGATCAGGCCGGCGTCCGAGAGGCTCTGGTTCAGGGAGGCGCTGCCGTGGAGGATGATCGGGCCGCCATCGCTCCGCTTCAGCGCGGCGACGTCGTCGAGGGAGCGCAGGATCGTGGTCTCGCCCCAGTTCGAGACCAGGTCGTCCTCGGTGAGGCTGGTGGAGACGACGTACTTCGGCATCACCTTGTAGTCGGCGAAGTCCTCCATGTCGGGCCACACCGCGCTGAACGCCTCGTAGCTGGTCCGGCCCAACAGCATCGCGGAGGCTTCCTTCTGCTCCCGGCCCTTGATGTCGAACGCCTCGGGGAGGAAGTCGATGTCCTTGAAGGTCCACCCGGAGTTCCGGTAACCGGGCTCTCCGCCCGGGCCCTCCACGACGCCGTCGAGGGAGATGAAGGCAGTGCTGATCAGGGTACGCATCGTGGTTCCTCGGTGTCTCGTGTCCGGTCCTCGGCCGATTCGGCCGGTGCGCGAACGGCCCACGCTCGCGGCTGCCACACACCAACCGTGATCTATGACTGTGGATCACGGAGGAACTCATCGGCCGTCTCCGAAATATCCCAGACGCGGTGTCTGAGGGTCTGGGGGTTCAGCCGAGGGTGACGACCATCTTGCCGAGGGCCTCTCCCGCCTCCATGGCCCGGTGGGCTTCGACGATCTCGTCGAACCGGAAGACCCGGGTGGGGCGGGCCCGGAGGGCACCGGCCTCGACCTTGGCGTAGATCTCGTCCAACGGTACGTCGGTGAGCGGGAACGCGGGGGTACCCAGAACGAACGCGCTGCCGAAGAAGCTGAGCCGGACTCCGCTGGGGAGGTCCGCGATCGGGTCGAAGTCCCGTACCGGCTCGAATCCGCCCAGGAAGCCGAGCTGGCACACCCGGCCGCGCGGCCGGACCAGGGCCAGCGAGTCGCGCAGGACGGCGTTGCCGACGACGTCGAACACCGCGTCGACGCCGACCCCCCGCTCCGCGACCTGGGCGGCGAGCGCGCCGTCGTCGATGAGCACGTCGGCGGCCCCGAGCTCCTTCAGCAGCGGCGCTCGCCGCGGGTCCCGGGTCGTGGCGAGGACGATCGCACCGTGGTCGACCGCCAGGTTGACGGCGGCCTGGCCGAGCGAGGAGGTCGCCCCCCTCACCACGACGGTCTCACCCGGCCGGAGGTCCAGATTGCCGAACAGGCCGCTCCACGCCGTCGCGTACACCTCGGGAACCGCCGCCAGGCCGGCCCAGTCCAGCGACGAGCTCACGGCCACCACGTTGGCCGTCGGCACGGTCACCAGCTCCGCGTAACTTCCGTTGCGGGTCCGCCCCATGCCGCCGAGGATCGCCACCACCCTTGTCCCTACCGGAAGTTCCCCGGACGGGTCGGCCTCCACCACCCCGGCGCACTCGATCCCGGGGACGGCGGCGACCTCTCCCCAGGCGCCGCCGCGCATGTACGCCTCGGCGTGGTTGAGCCCGAACGCCTTGACCCGGATCAGCACTTCGCCGTCGGCGGGCACCGGGTCGGGCAGTTCGGTGAGGGTGAGAACCTCGGGACCGCCGTGGGCGGAGATGACGATGGCCTTCATGTCCCGGCTCCATTCTTGAGCACTCATTCAACTATTGGTGCGGAGAAAAGGGCCACCGCGTACGGTGGCCCGTGCGCCTCGCCGTCAGACGAGGGCGGCGAAGGCGTTGTCGACGATCGCGCGCAGGAGCGTCCCGTCGGGATTCGCCTTCCCGACGACCATCAGCCCCTGGCAGGTGGCGACCAGCAGCTTGGCGCTGCCGGCGCAGTTCAGTGAGCCGCGGACCTGACCCTCGCGCGCCGCGTTCTCCAGCGCGTGGGTCATGCACCGTTCGAGCCTGGCCAGGTGACCGCGCACGACGGCCGCCGCTTCGTCGTCCTCGGCGGCGTTCTCGATCGCCGTGTTGACGAGCAGGCAGCCCTGCCGGCCCTCGGGGCTGAGCAGGTCGCGCACCAGCCCGTCGAAGTAACCGCGGATCTCGGCCACCGAGGCCCCCGAGGCCTCCAGTTCGCCCAGCTTCTCGGGGACGACCAGCCTCGAGTAACGCTCCAGCGACTTCAGGAACAGTGCCCGCTTCCCTCCCGGGAAGGCTCCGTAGAGGCTGCCCGGCTTGACTCCCGTCGCCTTCACCAGCTCCTCGACGGACACCGCCCGGTACCCGCGCTCCCAGAACCGCAGCATGGCCACGTTCAGGACGGCATCGGGCTCGAACTCTCGAGGTCTGGGCATGAGGAAAAAATACATGAGCGACCATTCAAAAACAACGGCCGGCGGGGTCCGGTGAGCTCAGCACGTCTTCCGGTACGGAACGTCGGGGATGTGGGCCTTCCATTGCTCTTCGGTGAGACCGCCCGACCTGGCACAGAGGTCCTGGATCAGTCGTGCGGGGGCGATGGTGTGGGTGTAGAACCTGCCGTGCTTGTCCATGCTGGTCAGTGAAGAGCCGTCAGGGGCAAACGCGAGCGCGACGATCTCGTCCACCAGTCCCATGAGCGGGACGCCGAGCTGGGCTTGGGTGCGGCTGTCCCACAGCTTGATCTGGTACCCGGGCTCGGACTCGTGCACCGTGGCGAAGAGCCGGCCGTCGGGCGAGGCAGCGGCACCCTTGTCCTGCGCGAGGGTGAGCGGGGACACAGGGCCGGTACGCAGATCCTCTCCCACCGGCTGGAGCGTGCGGGCATCCCAGAGCCGTACGTAGGGCCGGTCGCCGCGGGGGTGGGTGTAGAGCTTCGTGCCGTCGTCGCTGATGGAGTCCACGTCCATGTTCGGAGCGCCCTTGGTGAGGACCTCCCCCGACGGGAACGCGACCCTGCCGAAGTGGGGGGCGGCTATCACGGACTTGCCGTCGGGGTCGAAGAGGACGGTCGCTTCGCCGCGCGGGGCGCCGAGGCCGGCACGCACCTCGCGGATGAGGTGCATGGTGGTCAGGTCCCAGAACGAGAGGATGTTGGTCTCGTCCTTCAGGACGACCTGCACGGCGAGTACGGTGCCGTCCGGTGAGAACGCGAATCCGATCGTGGCCCTGTCGGTCCGGTCCGGCTCGATGACGGGCATGCTGCCGAGCATCGAGGCCTTCCCCTTCGTCGTGTCCCAGACCTCGGCCTTGGTGTCACGAAGGACGGCGAGCCGCTGCCCGTCACGGCTGAGCTGGACGTACTGCGGGCTGCCGCTCGAGCCCGACGTCACGGTGGAGCGCTTGGTCCGCGACAGGGGCGACCAGATCTCGACTCCGGAACCGTCGATGACCGCGAGAGTGCGCCGGTCGGAGCTCACCGCCCCTCCCTGGTAGTACTGCCCCGTTCCCTCGGGAGGCTGGACGAAGGCCCTGACGTCGAGCGACCGGACGATGCCGTCGGTTCCCACGCACCGCAGCGTGGAGCCGTCGGGAGTGAAGCGCAGCGCGGTCGTGGGATAGCACTCGCTCAGGGTGGTCTCGTAGCGCAGGATCGGGGTCTGCGTGTACGAGTTCTCCCAGACGACCGCGTTCTGAACGAGGTACCGGCCGTCGTGGCTGAAGTGGACCGGGTAGTCCGAGTTCTCGTCGGCGCCTTTGAGCTCGATGCCGGTGCGTCCCTTGACGCGGCCGAACACCCGGATCTTGCCTCCCTTGACCTTCAGAGCGGCGGACTTCCCGTCCGGGCTGAACACCACCGGCCCCTGGGTGTCGCCGGCCTTGATGTCGACCTCGGGGAGGGGCAATTCCTTCATGGTGCTCGGGTCGTACCAGGTGAACGGAAGGCCCTTGTCCCCGCCGGGCAGGGAGAGCACCGCCTCGTCCGGTGAGAAGGAGGAACCGCCCAGGAGGGAGACCGGTCCGGTGGCGCTCGTCGAGTACTTCTTGTCCCCGGTGCGGGTGTCCCAGGCTGTCAGGGTGGACTTCAGGCTCTCGTCCAGGGAATCGACCATGAGGTAGGTGCCCCGCGGGCTGATCGCCGTAGTCGGCCAGTAGCCGCCGGCCTGCTTGGCCGTGGGATAGGCGTGGGCGTCGCGGGGGCGGCCGGTGGCGGCGTCGACCAGGCGGGTGTACCCGTCGTCGGTGCTCACGGCCGCCGTCCTGCCGTCGTCGGACAGGTCGACCGCGTGGACCCTGGCCGGCGCCGTGTAGGAACCGTTCCTCACTCGGGTCTGGACGTTCCAGAACTCGACGCTGGTGTCCGAGGCCGACACCAGGGTCTGCCCGTTACCGTCCAGGTCCGAGGCCGTCGCCACGAAGCCCGGGAGCCGGAGCGCGTCGTCCTCCCCTTGGTTGCGCAGGGCGAACAGCGCCGACCAGGACTCGGGGGTGTCGGCGAGGCCTGCCGCGGCGACCGCCATCCGCCGGGCCAGCTCGGGATCGGTCCGGCGTAGGGACTGGGCGGCGCCCGCCACCTGGGCGGAGGTGGCGCGGTCG
This sequence comes from Streptomyces sp. NPDC059564, assembly GCF_042735575.1. Lineage (NCBI taxonomy): Bacteria > Bacillati > Actinomycetota > Actinomycetes > Kitasatosporales > Streptomycetaceae > Streptomyces > Streptomyces sp. NPDC059564. The sequence goes on from NZ_JBHWBP010000122.1 coordinate 13,837, forward strand.
CGCTGGCCGACGACGGTCTGGCGCTCGGCGATGACGGACTGCCGCTGGTCGAACGCGACGACGCCGGCGCCGACCGTGATGACCAGCAGGACGGCCAGGACAGCACTGAGCAGCACGCGCTGCCGGCCACGGCGCCGGGCAAGCCCGGACCCGGCGTCCAGGAACTCGCGTTCGATGCGGTTGAGCGTGAGCAGGCGGCGGCCGGTCGCCGCCCAGTCCCGGGCGTGCTCCAGAGAGGTGCCCTGCAGCAGGTCGCCGTTCTTGCGGCCGTGCTCGTCCCAGACCCGGGACGCGCCGGACAGCCGCTGGTGGACGGCCAGACCGGGGCGTTCGGCCTCCACCCAGTCGCGCAGCCGGGGCCAGGCCCGGATCAGGGCGGCGCTCGGCAGCGTGGCGGCCCCGTCCTCCCAGACCAGCAGCCCGGCTTCGGTGAAGGAGTCCAGGACCTGCTCCAGTACCTCCTCCGGGGTCTGACCGTCGGAGAAGTCGCCCCGGCGCGCCGAGCGGAGCGTGTCCTCGGCCCGTTCACCGGCGGCGACCAGGCGCAGCAGCACGCGGGAGACGGCCTCCTGCGCGCCGGTGCCCAGGGCTTCGAACACCGCCTCCGCCACCTCCGCACGGGAGGGGTCGGCAGGGTCGAGCGGGTTTCCGGAGACGACCCCCTCCACGACGGCGGCGAGATCCGCGCGGCCGACGAGGGACAGCAGCAACTGCTCCGAAGTCGGCCTGCCCGAAGGCTCTTTGGACAGCGCCGCCGACACCAGCGAACGGAGCGGTTCCTCCAGCCCCGAGGCGTCGGGGTCGTGCGTGGCGACCTGGTACGCCAGCACGGCCGCGTTCTCGCCGTCGAAGGCGTGGCGGCCGCTCGCGGCGAAGAGGACGACGGCGCCCCAGCCCCACACGTCGACCTTGCCGTCACCGTGCTCGCCCCGGTAGCGCTCGGGCGGCATGTAGCGGAGGGTGCCCATGGGCAGGCCGGCGGTGGCGGTCCCCTCGACGATCCGGGCGATGCCGAAATCGATCACGCGCGGTCCGTCGGGGCCGAGGAGGATGTTCTCGGGCTTGAGGTCCCGGTGCACCACTCCGGCCCGGTGGATGGCCACCAGCGCCGTGGCCACGCCGATCGCCAGGCGGCGCAGCTCCTCCGGGCCGTAGGGTTCGCCGGCGGTGACCGTACGCCGCAGGTCCGAGCCGGCCACGTACTCGCTGACGACGAACGGGACGGGCCCGTCGAGGTCGTCGTGGAGCATCCGGGTCGTACAGAAGGGCGCCACCCGACGCCAGGCCTGGACCTCCTTGCGGAGCATGTCCCGGTCCCTGTCGCTCACCCGGTGCAGCGCCTTGACGGCCACCCGCTCGCCGTCCGGGCCGTAGCCCTCGTACACCACGCCCTGACCGCCCGCGCCGAGGCGGCCGTCGAGGTAGTAGGCGCCCAACTGCCGAGGGTCGCTGGGAAGTAGCGGTGCTGACAAGAGGGAGCCTCCCGGATCGCCGAACGTACCTCGTGGTCCATCAGGCGGATAAGACGCCGTTGCGCGCAAGGTGGTTCGCCGGACCGGGAACACGGACGGCCGCCCACAGGCGGGCAAAGCTTGATTCACACCGGCGGCGGAGTGGACACGTGTGCGGTAATTTAGGTTAGCCTTCCCTTATGCAGCTCATACATCTGGCCGCCTCGGCCGGCTACACCACGCCTCCGACCTGGCGCGTCCTCACCAAGGCCGGCTACTTCATCGGCCTGTCCGGGGCCATCGGCGCCACGGTCACCTACGCCGCGTCCGTACGCCCCGCGCTGCGCGCACCGGAGAGCCATCGCGGTGACGTGGACGTCATGAGACGAAGAACGGCGGGCTACCTGGCCTGGGCCGGGGTCGTCCTGCTCGTCGCCGGCTACTTCCAGCTGGCCGCCCGCCTGGCCCGGGCCGGAAAGGGCATGCCGTTCGGCGACGCGCTCTCGCCCGCACGGATCTGGGACTTCCTCGTCGCACCGGCGGGCAAGGGGGCCTGGATCGCCCAGGGCACGATCTACCTGGTCCAGAACGTCGTGCTGGTCCTCGCCTCCGCCGCGCTGATCGCCCTGTTCCTGCCGCGGACACGGCGGCACCTGAACACCCTCGCGCTGACGGCCCTGCCCCTGAGCCTCGCCGTGACGCTCGTCGCGGCGGTACCCGCCACCACGCCGAAGAACGCGGACAAGGTCCTGGACCTCGTCTTCAGCCAGCTCCACATCGTCAGCGGAGTGGTCTGGGTCGGCGGTCTGGCCTTCCTCGCCGCACTCGCCGCCTCCCGCCGCCTGCTCGGTGAGGGTGCGGGCCTGCTGTGGGCGGACATCTGGCGCCGCTTCTCCCTCGTCGCCCTCGTCTGCGTCGGCACGGTGCTCACCTCCGGTCTGTGGCTGAGCTGGAAGCACGTCGGCGCCATCAGCCAGCTGTGGACGACCACCTACGGGCTCCTGGTGCTCGTCAAGATCCTCCTCGTCCTCGGCATGGTGGTGGCCGGAGGCGTCAACCAGTTCTGGCTGATGCCCCGCATCGTCAAGGCCCGCGAGGACGACGACACCTCCTCGCTCCTGCACCTGACCCTGCGCCACTTCCCGAAGGTCGTCTGGGGCGAGGTCGCCCTCGGGATCGCCGTCCTGGCCGTGGTCCCCTTCCTCGGCGGCTCCGCCCGCTCCGAGGCCGGAAGCCCGGCGGCCGTCTCGAACGGCAGCATCTTCGCGGCGGGCGCCTTCCTCGTCCTGACCCTCGTGGCGTCCCTGTACATCACCGTCCGGACGTCCGACGCGCTGGCCCGCCGGACGCCTTCGGTCACGGCCTGACCCGGCGAACGCCCGGTCGTGGGCAGCCGGTCGGGTACGGACTCCACCGGACCCCCGAGCGCGCCGCCCACCTGATGCGCGACCGGCGCGGGGGCGTACGCCCCCGGGCCGCCCCTGCCGCGCCACCTAGACGAATCGACCGGCCGCCAGTACGACAGAGGCCAGTTCGGGGTGGCATATGTCGCTGTGTGCCCCGCTCGGCGGCCCCCCGCGGAAGACCACGGACGCGGCGTCCACGTTGGCGTAGCCCTTCGGGGGGAACGCGAACCCGTCCATCGCGGCAACGGCTCCGATCGGCGTGGTGGACACTCCGTCGATCCCCTGGATTCCGTCATGGCCCAGCGCACCCCATCGGGATACGAGCTCCACTCCCGAGGCGTCGTCGCCCTTCAGGCGGGAGGCCATCGGGTAGAACGTCCCCACCGCGTCGTCGTGCTTCGAGAAGCACGCGACGATGGGGCCGGAGACCTTGTCCTGGGCGCCGCTCAACGCGCCGCTGTTCGCCGGGTCGTGCGGAAGCCTCTCGGCGAACGCGAAGTGCGAGAACGCCGCTTGCAGGAGCGTCACCGATGTCACGCAGGAGTCGTGGTCAGGCAGGTCCTTGAGCGCGAACGACACGAGCCGCCCGCCGAAACTGTGTCCCACCAGGTGAACTCGCAGGTCGGGAAAGCCGCTCTGGATCTGGGCGAGTACCGGACCCAGCCCCTGGCGGCCGACCAGGCCGGAGCGTCGCTTCATCTCGTAGTAGGTGGTCTGGCGCAACATCTCCCGGGCGCCGTTCCACAGTCCGCGCAACCCGTCGAAGGAAGCCGCGTCGTCGTCGGCGGGGAACTCCGCCCCCGCCCTCGTCAGAGCGGAGCGGAAGTCGTCGAAGACCCGATCTGGAGCGTCCATCAGCATCTCCAGGTGATGGCCTGCCTCCCCACCTGTGTCCAGGCCTTCCCCTCCGTCCTCGACCAGCGACTTCGCCAGCTCGAAGAACTCGTCGAGTCGGGCGCTCTCCGCCGGCCGCTCCTCGAGGAGTCCGGCCAGCTTCTCGATCGTGTCCGTGCGGCCGGGGAAAGCCATGGCGAGTGCGGCCTGCGTCTCCTGCCCGAGTCCTTGTGGCAGCGTTCGCGTCACCCCTGCCTCTTCGAAAGAGGCGGCATCGTCCAGGTCGGGTGGAGACGCTCCGTCCGGTTCCCCGGTGAAGTCGGGGATGGGCTCGTCCGTCCAGCGCATCGACGGCCAGATGACACCCGCGTAGCCGACCTTGCCTGTGTAGCCGCGTTTCTCCAGGAGTGAGGGAAACGGCGAGAAGAAACGGTCGTAGAGGTCGCTGGCCATGCTCGGGCTGTTGTTCCAGCCGTGCGAGAAGATGACGAGATCTGTGATCGCTTCATTTTTGATGCCCTTCAGAAAGGCATCGAGTTGAGTGGTTTCCGGGTCGCCTTCACTGTCGAAAGTGAACTCCCAACGGGGAATCGCATCGTTATTGGGCATGTCAGTCTCACTCCCGACTGGTCAGATGGATTGCAAGGCACGCATGAGATCGAGCAGCCCCGCGCCTTCGAAATACCGCGATCGCCCCAGCGGTGTCGCGGATTCCATGAAGATCTTCTTCACCCGGTCGGGATCTCCGATGAACTCGCGTTGCGATGAGAGGAACGCCGCGATGGCTCCGGAAACATGCGGGGCCGCCATGCTCGTCCCGGTCCCCTCGGTATAGGCATGGCAACAGTCGGACAAGCCTGCGGGCCGGTTCTTGCCCGTAGCACACGACACGATGCGCTCACCGGGAGCCACCAGGTCCGGCTTGTAGCGACCGTCCCCGGTAGGCCCCTTGGAGGAAAAATAGGAGATTCCGTAACTGTGCGGCATGGTGCGGTGCGTCGAGCCGACGGTAATGGCGCGTTCGGTATTGCCGGGGTCGTTGATCGTCGCCTGAAGGACCGTGTGGGTGGTCTCCTCGTCGGCGCGTGTCAGGATTCCGTAGCCCGAATTCCCTGCGGCGACGACGACCACCACGCCCGAGCGGACGAGCATGTCCACCGCCTGGCAGAGCGGACTGTAGCCGGCCCCGTACCACCTCGCCGGGAAGTCGTGTCCGATGCTGATGTTCACACCGTGGATCCGGAACCCGGCCCCTGTGCCATTCCTGTCGCGCACCCATTGGATGGCCTCTAGCAACCGACCATCACGCACCTCTTCATCCGCCCCTGATTCGATCACCTTCAGGCTGACCAGTTTGGCGGCAGGCGCCATTCCCCTGAGACCGGAGGAATCGATGCCGTTCTGCTCGACCATCCGACCTCGCTCACCGGACGCATCGGTGGCCTCTCGGAACACGCGCGCGGAATGCTTTCCGCGGTCCGCAAAGGCAGCCGGCAGGCCGCCCGCGATGATGCCCGCGACGTGCGTGCCGTGGCCCTTCTCATCCGTCAAGGGACTTTGTCCGCCGGTGAAGTCATGATGCAGATCCTCGATCTTGCCGCCTTCGGCATCCTCGCCACCCAGGGTCTCTGCGTGGAGGCCCGGGTGGGCCTGAAAGTGGGCATGCTCTTTCGAGATTCCAGAGTCGATCACCGCCCAGACGATCTTCTCACCGCAGCTGTCGAAGGCGCGCCGCGCCGTGTCCGCCTTGACGGTGTGGGCCGACTCGTTGATCAGCGGGTGCACGGGAAAGTCCGGCCAGACCCTGTGCAGCGCGGTGCTCGCTCCGGTGTCCGGACTCTGATCATCCGTCACGAGTTCCTTGACCTTGTCGAAGGAAAGTTCGCCGGTGGCGAAGTCTTCGCTGACGCGCTTGAGGGCGCCTCCGCCGATCTGCCGCCAAACCTCTTGAAGACGTTCCCAAGCGCCGTTGGTGCCTCCTGACTCGAATCCCCGATTGAGCTCCAACAGGAGCGGAATCGGGGCTTCAGGCCCCGGCTCACGGGCCATACGCAGCCGCGTCTCATCTTCGAGCAGCGGCAGGGCGATCACGCCGGAATGGAGCAGCGGCTCAGGGGAGACCGTCACCGGACGTGGCGCCTGGACGCCACCCTCAGCCTCCGCGGCCTTGGCGATGACCGCCTCGGCGATGTGCCGGGGAACCTCGGCGTAGGAGTCGAACTCCATCGAGTAGCCGGCCGGCCCCGAGGTCTTGCCGCGGAGGTCTCCGACGTAGCCGAACATCTCCGACAGCGGCACGAGGCCCCTCACGACGCGCACGCCAGGACGCTCCTCCATGGACTGGATCTGGCCACGGCGGGAGTTGATGTCGCCGATGACGTCGTTCATGTACTCCGCGGGCGTGGTGACCTCTACGGCCATCACCGGCTCCAGGAGCACCGGCGAAGCCTTGCGCGCGGCCTCCTTGAAGGCCTGTGAACCGGCGTTCTTGAACGCGGGCCCGGAGGAGCCGCCCTCGTGGAAATCAGCGTCACGAAGGATGACCCGGACACCCGTGACCTCGTAGCCGGCCAGGATGCCGGACCTCATGGATTCCCGGACACCCGCCTCCACCGCTTCGGTGTATTCCCTCGGGATGCGGCCGTCGGCGACCTCGTTCACGAACTCGTACGGGACGGTGCCGCCCTCGATCGGCTCGATCGTGATCTGCACCCGGGCGAACCGACCGGTACCACCGGTCTGCTGCGTCTTGTCGGTGTACTCCTGGCCCTCCACGGGCTTGCAGATCGTCTCGCGGTACGCGACCTGCGGCTCGCCGATGTCGGCCTCGACCTTGAACTCGCGCTTCATGCGGTCGACCAGCACCTCGAGGTGCAGCTCGCCCGTACCCCCGAGAACGGTCCGGCCGCTCTCTTCGTCCAAGTGGGCGCGGAAGGAGGGGTCCTCC